>JBLNDH010000108.1:0-10729 GCA_050261455.1 Bacillota bacterium | reverse complement strand
GACAAGGCATAAGGATGCTCCGATGTCTTGGATTCTCCGTTCATCGCTCGAACGCGACTGTGTTACTGTAGGCACCCCGAGGGACATAGACCATGTTGACGATGATCAGGGGATTTGCGTTGTTCGTAGCGGTAATCGTAGGACTAGGCATGAGCTCGCTCGATACCAAAGATGCTGGCCCCGCCTCATGGGTTCACCAGGGCCAGTTCTTGGCCGGCAAGGGTGACCATGCGGCCGCCATCGACCTATACGACCGAGCCATCGCCACTGATCCGCATTATGCAGAAGCCTATGCCTGGAAGGCATCGAGCCTGCTGGCGATCGGCGATATCGACGCAGCGGAGACGGGCATTACCGAAGCGCTAAAGCTCAACAATCAAGACGCCCACTTCCACGTTATTGCCGGCCGTGTATGGGTTGCCCGTGGCCAAGTGGAAAAGGCCCGCGAATCCTATGATCAAGCCGCCAAGCTTGCCCCAAAAAAAGCAGGCACGTTCTACGCCGATCTGGCATCGGCGCTCGCTGCAAGGAATGATCCAAAACTGAATGCCCCCATTGAGTCCGCCCTGAAGGCTGCCGCCGCATCCGATCCCCCGAATCTCGATGCCCTGTTTACCCTGGGCCAAAGCTACGCCATCGCCGGCAAACAAGAGGGCCGAACCTATCTCCAACAGTACTTGGATGCTTCCAACAAGCTCCCCGAAGATCAGCGAGACCTTCAGAAGACTCGCCTGGCCAAACAGATGATCCGCGCCATGGATATCGTCCGCGGTGAAGGATGAATACCCTAAAGCCCACGGCGCTGCGGTGGGGGCTCTACACGGAGTCGCAGCTCACTCTTCCGCCGCCCCTGTCGCCGCTTCCGCTTTGATATCCCCAAGAACCCGCCACAAATACTCCATCAACTCATCCAACCCCTGATGGCTAGCGCCCGAGATGGTAAAAATCTCCTTCCCGGGAAGTTCTGCCCGCAGCCGATCCAAAGCCGTATCGTCTACCGCCAGATCGATCTTGTTGGCCGCGATGATCTCACGCTTGCTCGCCAGCTTAGGGCTGAACGCCTCCAATTCCGCGCGGATCTTGTGGTAATTGTCCGCCGGATCTGAGCCATCCGTGGGATACAGATCGAGCAGATGGACGATAATCTTCGTCCGCTCGATGTGTCGGAGGAACGCCACGCCCAACCCCGCCCCGGCGTGTGCCCCTTCAATCAAACCCGGAATATCCGCCACCACAACGCGACGATCCCCTACCAGTTCCACAATCCCCAACTGCGGCTCCAGCGTGGTGAAGGGATAATCCGCCACCTTCGGACGAGCCGCCGAGATGGCCCGCAATAGCGTGCTCTTGCCGGCATTCGGCTTGCCAACCAGCCCCACATCCGCAATGAGCTTCAGTTCAAGCCGCAGCTGCCTCTCCTGCCCCTCGGTGCCCGGTTCCGCATAACGCGGAGCCTGATTGGTGGGCGTGCGAAAATGCCAGTTCCCTCGCCCGCCTTTGCCCCCGCGGGCAATCATGACCTTCTTCCATGGCGTGTCCAGGTCGGCCAGAAGAATGCCATGCTCATCATCATAGATGAGCGTGCCCGGCGGAACTTGAATGACCAGGTCTGCGCCATTGGCCCCGGCCATCTTCTTGCCCATCCCGTCTTCGCCTTTCCCCGCGTGCCAATGATGCTTGCCGGTGAAATCAAAAAGGGTGTTCTTATTGGGGTCGGCCAGAAAATAAACACTACCGCCATCGCCTCCATCGCCACCCTCGGGGCCGCCTTTGGGAATGTATTTCTCCCGGCGGAACGCCACGCAACCCCGCCCGCCGTCCCCGGCTTTCACTTCGATCTTGGCTTCATCAACAAACATGGTCACCGCCCAAGCACAAACCAACCATAAACCACGAAGGCACGGAGGGGGAGTCTATCCCGCTGCGTGCCTTCGTGGCTAGTCCTCTATCAATCTTTGATTGACTTGCAGGCTTTGTTCGCGAGTCGAGCCCGGCATCCTCGACCCCGGGTTCGCCCCCGTCAATCCAATTGCGACACTTCGCCAGGCGGGTCTGTGCCGCTACTTATGCCGTGCGAACGTGGACCTTGCGACCCTGGAACTCGACCTTGCCATCCACCAGGGCAAACAGGGTGTCGTCGCTGCCTTGGCCGACATTAAAGCCGGGAAAGAACTTCGTGCCACGCTGCCGAAGAATGATCGCGCCGGCCGTAACCGCTTGTCCACCATAGGCTTTCACGCCGAGGTACTGGGGATTGCTGTCACGCCCGTTGCGGGTGCTACCTTGTCCTTTTTTATGTGCCATACGTCACCTGCTGATCTGTTCAGCTTACCTGTGTTCCATTCCTAAGTGCTTATTCTACGCCCGGACTGGGCCAACATCCCGCCAGCCGGCGCAACAGGCTCCGCCGTCGCATATCGGCGACAGAGGGGGGAAATGTACTGAGAACCGAAACGAAATGCAATAACCAAGCCGACCAATCTGATGTAAGAATTGCCACCCAAACGTTTCATGAGGCCCTTGCGTTCCGCTGGGATCCGATTATACTCTCCCCCTCTTCACGGCCGACCTCAGGTCCGGCCGCATCTGGAGTGTGATCATGGCTATTGCAGCAAAACCGGGCCAGAGCGTCCGCGTAACTGTTACGAAAACTATCAATCGTGAATCGGCTCGCAAGACGCTTGAGCGGCTGTTTATGACCGACAAGGCCGTCTGGGGCCCCGTCGAAGCACGCAGCCGGAACTTCAAGGCGTTGCCCAAGCGCCGTGGCGGCCGGATCTGGACCAAGCGTCCCAACAAGCTCCATCTGCCTCTGAACAAGGGTGCATCCGCCACCATCAAGGCGACCCCCCAGTTCCTCAAGGATCTGGGCAGTGTCGAGGCCTTCGTTGAGGTCAGCGCACAATAGTCTCGTGGTGGCTTTCGCCCGGCGATCTGAATAATATCGAAAGCCCACGGTGTTGCCGTGGGCTTTCTTGTTCCGTTTTACCTTCCGTCTGCTAATGCCGTGATTCCCCGTCTAGCGGCGACCCGCAGGGCCGGGTTCCTCTTCGTATACCCCCCACACCCCATCCGCCCGCAACACCTCGTACGGCCGGAAGCTCGCCTTATATTCCATCGTTCCGCATCCCTGGATCCAATACCCCAGGTAGTAGTAGGCAATCCCCAATTGCCGCGTCAGATGAATCTCATACAGCGCCCCATACGTCCCCAACCCCCGGCGCGATTCATCCGGGTCGAAATAGAGATAGACGCTGCTCAATGATTTCGAGCAGACGTCGCAAATTCCCACCGCTAGCAGCCGTCCGTTCCCATCGCGATAGCACATCTCAACCGTATCCACCGGCGAGTCGTACAGAAATGCCTCAAAACTCTCGCGTTCATCCGGCATCAACCCATCATGCCGTTGGGTCACATACCGGCAATACAACTCAAACTTCTCATCCGTCGCTTGAGGCTCGCCCGCGGTAACGGTCACATCCTGATTGCGCCGCCAGCAACGCCGCTGCGATTTGCTCGCCGTGAATCGCTCCACGGGAATGCGAATCTGCATGCACGCCCGACAGCCGCGACAAATCGGCTGATAAAACACGCACCCGCTTCGCCGAAAGTTCGCATCCATCAGCCGATGATACAGCTCGCCTGGAAACCGCCCCGTGGCAAACGCCCTCGTCTCTGCCATACGCCCAGCCAGGTACGGGCACGCATGCTCCGGCACGACCGTCAGGGGAACCTGAATCGGCGGCGGTAGGGCGGGATAAGGGCATGCATCGCTCATCGTAGCTCCCAATGATCAACGATAGCCCCCAAATAGAAAAGGGTCGATCTGCCCCCACACAACCGTAATCGCTTCTCCACCTTGCCCCCACACGCCGCCGGCAGATCGCAGCGCCGCCCCGGCTCCCCAAAAACAGTACTCTCCTTTGCCGTCTTGTCTTCCTCATTGCTTGCGGTTTCGCGGCTCCAACCTCGCCGATTCGCCGACGGTCGATCCAGCGGTGACACACTCTTCTGGCACCCGAATGCCTGCACCACTCGCCAATCTATTATCACCCCATTGGCCCGTACTTCCCTTTACCTGATCTACAGCACGTCAACATCTAAACCGCCCGGCGTTCTGCGTCGAATGTTCATGCAGAGCCCGCGTATCCTTATGTGCCACGAATTCAACCGCTCTTGGAAGAAGCACCGCAATATACGGCGATCCGCTCTCTTGATCATCTGGCTTTCTTCAGCATTGCCCCTGCACGCAGACGAACCCGGATCCGCCCTCGCCCCCGATGCCCTTGCCTCGATCAGTGAAACCGAACGCTACACGCCCACTACCCGCCCCTCCATCCCCGAAGCTCAGCATCCCCCGAAGTCCACCCCCGAAAACGTCGATACCGGCAAACCCATGCATGAGTGGCAGCGAGCCACCGACGATTGGTTCGGCCTTCGCCCCAGACTCGACGATCGTGGCATCACCTTCCAAGCCAATATCGCCACCGATATCACCTGGGACCTCAGCGGTGGTGCGCACAGCGGAGAATCCGGCTTTTGCAACCTCTTCAACGCCAATCTTACCATCAACACCGAACGCCTGATCGGTTGGAAGGGCGGCACATTCTTCGCTAATTTCCTGACGGAAAACGGCGACGACGACCTCGAACTGATCGGCAATACCCAACTCGTTTCCAACATTGACGACAACGGCTCCACCCAGCTCTCCGAACTGTGGTACGAACAGATCCTCTGGGATGGCAAGCTTCGCATCAAGGCCGGGAAGGTCGATGCCAACACCGAATTCTCCCGCCTTGAATACGGCCTGGAGTTCATCAACTCCTCCATGGCGTACAGCCCCACCATCCTCGGCTTCCCCAGCTATCCCAACCCGGCCACGAGCGTCAATGCCTTCGTCTACCCATTGCCCAATATCTACTGGGGTGTCGGCGTCTACGATGGCGCCACCCAGGAAGGCATCGCCACCGGTCCGCGTGGCCCCGCGACCTTCCTCGGCGATCCCTCCGACCTCTTCCTGATCTCCGAGGCCGGCCTCAAGTGGGGCCAAGTCCTGTCCGGCTACGCCAGCGCCGGTGTCTGGCGCCATACCGGCACCTTCTCCCGCTTTGATGATGGGACCGAATCCGGAACCGCCGGCTTCTATCTCGTTCTCAACCAGACCCTCTGGCGCGAAAACCCCGATAAGCCCGACGACTCCCAAGGCATCGGCATGTTTGCCATGTACGGCTACGCCGACCCCGACATCAGCATCTTCGAACACCAAATCGGTGGTGGCTTCACCTGGACCGGCCTCGTCCCCTCCCGTGACGACGACATCCTTGGCCTCGGCGCCAGCTTCGTCCGCCTTACCGACGAGCCCGACGCCGGCTTCGATCGCGATGGCGAACTGGTCGTCGAGCTGTTCTACAAGGTCCAAGTCCTCAAATGGCTCAGCATCAAGCCCGACCTGCAATACATCCACAACCCCGGGGGCCTCTCTGACCTCGACGACGCCATTGCCTTCACCCTCCGCCTCCAAGCTGATTTCTGATCTCTCCAACTGCTTTCCCCGCCCGCCCGTTTAGCGGCGGCCCGCAGGGCCGGGCTCTCTCTCCTCTCTCTCCCCATCACCCCTACCCCAAAACAAAGCTCGCGAAATCGCCCCATGGCGACTTCGCGAGCTCCGCTTTCCGACTCTGATTGCCAATCAATACGCCTGTGCGAAGAGCACCTCGGTACTCGTCTCCTCGCCGCTGTAGATGCACTTGCCCACCTTCCCGCTCTGCTCGAACGGAATGCAGCGTACCGTCGCCTTGGTCTCTTCCTTGATCTTGGCTTCCACCGCCCGATCAGGCTTGAAGAAGCACCGCACAAATCCGCCGTCGCTGGAGAGGATCTTCTTCAGTTCCTCGTAGCTATTCGCACACCGCGTATTTGCGTCGCGGAACTTCAGTGCCTTGTCGTACATCGCCTGATGCACTTCATCCAGCTTGCCTCGCAGCCAAGCCACGGAAATCTGGTTCAGATTGACGATCTCCTTGGCCCGATCCAGCCGCCGCTTCAGCATCAGTGCATTGGACTGCACATCCCGTGGCCCGACCTCGAACCGGAACGGCACGCCGCGCTGCTCCCAGTAATACTGCTTGTCGCCCGGCCGGCTGTCTCGCCAATCCACCACAATCCGCTGCCCGGTGACCTTGTCGAAGAAGTAGCTCTCAATGCCCCCGCGCGACAGCCGCTGCGATGCCGCCTCCACTTCCTCCTGTCCAACCAGCGCCACCAAGACCTTCCCGATGAACTCCCGCACCGTCTTCTCTTCTTCCGGGCTCTTGAAGATCGGCACGATCGCCACCACGTTCGGCGCTACGTGCGGCGGCAGAACCAGCCCCTCGTCATCCGAGTGGGCCATGATCGTTCCACCGATCAGACGCGTGCTTACACCCCAACTTGTCGTCCAGGCGTACTCCTGCTGCTGATTCCGCCCCAGGAACTTGATCTCAAATGCCTTCGCGAAATTCTGGCCCAGGAAGTGGCTCGTCCCGCACTGCAACGCCTTGCCATCCTGCATCAGCCCTTCGATCGCATACGTCGTTACTGCGCCCGGGAACTTCTCGGCATCGGTCTTGGCGCCCTTGATCACCGGGATCGCCAGCACCTTCTTGGCGAAGTCCGCATACACGTCCAGCATCCGCAACGTCTCTTGCTTCGCTTCCTCGGCCGTCTCGTGCGCCGTATGCCCTTCCTGCCAGAGGAACTCCGCCGTCCGCAGGAACAGCCGCGTCCGCATCTCCCACCGCATCACGTTGCACCACTGGTTCACCAGCACCGGCAGATCGCGGTAGCTCTGCACCCACTGCGAGTACATATACCCGATCACCGTCTCGCTGGTCGGCCGGATGATCAGCGGCTCCTCCAGCTCCGCCGCCGGCTTCAGCTTCCCATCCGGCTGCTTCTCCAGCTTCGAATGCGTCACAATCGCGCATTCCATCGCAAACCCTTCCACATGCTCCGCCTCCTTCGTCAGGAAGCTCTGTGGAATCAGCAGTGGAAAATACGCATTGACGTGCCCGGTGTCCTTGAACCGCCGATCCAGGTCGCGCTGAATCGCTTCCCAGACCGCATACCCTTCCGGCCGAATGACCATGCACCCGCGCACCGGCGAATAATCTGCCAACTGCGCTGCCTTGATCACATCAATGTACCACTGAGCGTAATCTTCTTTACGAGGTTTAATATTCTTTGCCATGGTTTGGAGTATTTGACTATCTGCGGCGTGTCACAGCACCCGACCCGTGTTCCGTGCACTGAGCACGCCGATGCGCACCCTGCTTACAACCCGTATCAGCTTTCGAACAATCGCTCCAGATCCCGCGCACCATGAAGGACTCTCACCAAGTCAACGACGTCAGCGGTGACGCGGTAAAACAACACATAATTCCCTGCCGGGAAGCTTCGAAGTCCAGGACCCAACTCGTCGCGAGAACGACCCAGACCCGGGAAGTCGGCTAGCTTCTTCAATATATTATCTATTTCGTCGAGGAATCTCAGGGCGGCATCAACGTTGTCGCGAGCAATGAAGTCCGTGATCTCCGACAGGTCGAGACTGGCTCGAGGTGAGCGAATTACCCGTTTCATCGCGAGCCTTTCAGGTCTTGCCGTGTTTCCGTCGTAAGTCTGCCTTCATTGCTTCCACGTCCCAAGGTTCACCCTGTCCGCGATCGAGTTCATCAAGGCCGATCTGGATCTCCCGGCGAAGCGAGGCCAACTTCTCTTCTCGCTCCTTCATCTGCCGGACGGCCTCGGCCACTGCTGCGTCGGCCGTAACAAACCGCCCACTACGGACCTGCTCTTCAACAAAACGCTGTAGTTCCGGACTCAATGAGATCGTCATGGCCGCACCTCTTTGCATGACATCATACAGCAGTCATCGGCCTTGATGTGACCGATTCAATGCGGCATGGGGAAGCCCTTCGCAAACGCCGCCACCTCCGCCCGGATCTTCGCCAGCGTGTTCGGCTCATCCTTGGCCAGGATCGCCCGGTCAATAAAGGCCGCCACCGTCTCCATGTCCTTTTCCTTCAGCCCGCGCGTCGTGATCGCCGGCGTTCCCAATCGAATGCCGCTGGTCACCTTCGGCGGCCGCGGATCGTTCGGAATCCCGTTCTTGTTCGCGATGATCCCTGCCGCCTCCAATGCATTGGCCGCTTCCGCGCCCGTCAGCGTGTCACTCTTGGCCCGCAGGTCCACCAGCATCAGGTGGTTATCCGTCCCGCCGCTGCACAGCCGGTAGCTTCGCTTCTGCAACGCCGCCGCCAGCGCCTTGGCGTTCTTCACGATCTGCTGGGCGTACGTCTTGAACTCCGGCTTCAGCGCCTCCCCGAACGCCACCGCCTTGGCCGCGATGATGTGCATCAGCGGCCCGCCCTGCGTCCCGGGGAACACCGACCGGTTGATCGCCTTGGCCAGCTCTTCATCATTCGTCAAAATCAACCCGCCGCGTGGCCCGCGCAGCGTCTTGTGCGTCGTCGTCGTCACCACATGACAATACGGGAACGGCGACGGATGCACGCCGCCAATCACCAGCCCGGCAATGTGGGCAATATCCGCCATCAACAACGCCCCAACCTCGTCCGCGATCGCTCGGAACTTGGCAAAATCGATGATTCGCGGATACGCGCTATACCCGCACAGGATCATCTTCGGCTTCAATTCCTTGGCCTTCGCCCGCACCGAATCGAAGTCGATCGTCTCCGTCTTCGGATCCAGCTCGTAATGCGCCGCCTTAAAGAAGATGGCCGACGTATTTAGCTTCATCCCATGCGACAAATGCCCGCCGCTGGCCAGATTCAAACTGATGAACTGGTCCCCTGGCTTCATCATCGCCATGAACGCCGCCAGGTTCGCATTCGCCCCGCTGTGTGGCTGGACGTTGGCGAACTTGCACCCAAACAACTGCTTAGCCCGCTCGATCGCGACGCTCTCCACCTGATCGTAATACCCGCATGCCTGGTAGTACCGGGCCGCCGGGTAACCTTCGGCATATTTGTTCGTCAGGCAGCTCCCCGCCGCTTCCATCACGGCCCGGGATACATGGTTCTCGCTGGCAATCAGCTCCAGCGTCGACTCCTGACGCTTGGCTTCCAAATCAATCAACTCGGCGATTTTCGGATCCGTCTCGTGCAGATTCATGAATTACCTCTCGGCAAAAGCGAAGGGGGGAATTCTACAGAAAGATCAGCCAAAAGTGAAAACCCAAAAAACGCGGTGTACCTATCCTTGGCTTCTGGCTTGCTTTATGGTTGCTCGTTTGCCCCTGCCTCATTCTGGGGGTACGTTTCACGAGTTTGCCATATTATAAGGCGGGCTTTGCCAGCCGCAGGGGACGCTGCGCAGGATCTCCTGCAGATCGTGTATTGATGGGGCTGCTCCGTCAGCCCTGGAGTGTCGAGTGACCTTCGTTTGCTCATCGAGCCGGGCCGTCCCCGGCCCGATTGCCTCGTGACACTCCAACCTGATAAACCAGGAGTGGAACATGCGACTCACACACCGGCTCATCGCTTTCCTACTAGCCGTTATGCTCCTGCCTGCTTTGGCATCCGCTTCAGCTGATGCATTCCGACCCGTCTCACGTTCCAGTAGCATCTCCGCCCACTCGTTTGAGGCCTTGCTCTCCGATCCGGCAGGCATCACCACCAGCAATAGAGCCTCCACCACAGATCTTGGGCTTTACGACTCCACCGTCATCGCCGATAGTGCTGCCACTAAAGCTCATCAACGGTCGGTCGTTTTGGCCAATGGAGCGGACGTGCTGCTTGAAGCCGTTGCTTCAGATCCCTGGTCGTCGCTTGGCTACAAGACCGCGGATTCCCGCTTCGAACTGGTGTTCAACATTGTCACGCCTGCTTCTTACCACCTGGTCGGGAATATGGCTATTCTCGATGGAGCTCCGCCTGCCTATCGCCAGCCCTTTGGACAGGTCATGCTGAAGGGCCCAGGCATCGACGTCGACTTCCTGGCCAGAGAAGACACCCCCTTTGACTACCGTGGCAACCTGAACACCGGAACCTATACCCTGTCGATGATCGCTTTCGCCAAAGAAGCTTGGGCCTGCAGCGCCACTACCTCGGGAACCTTCACGGTCGCCCCCGAACCCGCCTCTCTGGCAGCCCTTAGCCTAAGTGTGCTTCTGCTACGCCGCCGTCGATAGCGGAATCCCTTTACTCCGCGATTCACGGGGAATCTTCGTCCGCCCGCCGAGCCGGGCCGTCCTCGGCCCGAATCCCCGCCCGTTCTCCAAAATCCGCTGATCTCTATCCCCCCATCAGCTCATCCGACTCAATAATCCGCTTGCACAACTCCGCCATCCCAATTCGCCGCTTCTGGCTCTCCTGCTGCAGCCGCCGGTGCGCATCCTCCTCCGATAGATTCGCCCGCTTCATCAAAACCCCCTTCGCCCGCTCGACCAGTTTGCGCGTCTCCAGATCGTGCTCCAGCTTCTCTTTCTCCGCACGCAACCGCTCCTGCTCCGCAAACCGTCCCACGGCGATCTCGATCTGGGCTTCCAGCGTCCTCTCCCCCACTGGCTTGATCAGATACCCAAATACCCCCGCGCTCTTGGCTCGATCGAGCAGGTCCCGATCGCTATAAGCGCTGATAATGATCATCGGACAACGCCGTTCCTTCAGCAGCTGGCTCGCCAGGTCGATTCCGTCCACCCCATCCAACCGAATGTCCAGCAGCACCAGAT
>JBLNDH010000107.1:0-7132 GCA_050261455.1 Bacillota bacterium | reverse complement strand
GGGAATTGCTGGGGGCGGGATATGTGATTCAGAAGGCGGTGCGGGAGGCGACGGGGTGGGAGTGGGCGATGGTGGCGGGAGAGGGTGGGTCGGGGGATCGGGTGGCGGTGACAATTGGCGTGGACGAGGCGATGGGGAGGCGTGAGGGGTATCGGCTGAGTGTTTCGGAGGAGGGGATCGAGATTGTGGGGAGCGATCCGGCCGGGGCGTTTTACGGGGCACAGACGCTGGCGCAGTTGATTCGGCAATCGCCGAAGGGGGTTGGGGCGGTTCGCATCGAGGATTGGCCGGATTTTCCGGCACGGGGCGTCATGCTGGACATCAGTCGGGACAAGGTGCCGACGATGCAGACGCTGTATGCGCTGGTGGACGAACTGGCGGCGATGAAGGTCAACCAGCTCCAGCTGTATACGGAGCACACGTTCGCATATCGGGGGCATCCGGAGGTGTGGGCACAGGCGAGCCCGATGACGGGGCAGGAGATTCTGGAGCTGGATCGGTATTGCCGAGAGCGATTCATTGAGCTGGTGCCGAATCAGAACTCGTTTGGGCATATGGAGCGATGGCTGAAGCATCCGCGATATCTGCCGCTGGCGGAGGCGCCGGATGGATTTGATTTTCCGTGGGGACGGCACGAGGGGCCATTCAGCTTGTGCCCGACGGATCCGGGGAGCGTGGCACTGATTGAAAGTCTGTATGATGAGCTGCTGCCGCACTTTGGCAGCCGGATGTTCAATGTGGGGTGCGACGAGACGTTCGACCTGGGACAGGGGCGAAGCAAAGCGGAGTGTGAGAAGCGGGGAAAAGAGCGCGTTTACCTGGATTTTCTGCTGAAGATTCACAAGCGGGTGAAGGATCGTGGGCGGCGAATGCAGTTCTGGGGGGACATCATTTTGCACCGGCCGGAGCTGATTTCGGAATTGCCGGACGACTTGATCGCGATGGAATGGGGGTATGAGGCGAATCATCCGTTTGATCAAGAGGGGGAGATGTTTCACAAGGCAGGGGTGCCCTACTACGTGTGCCCGGGGACATCGAGCTGGCTGTCGATCGCGGGGCGGACGGAGAATGCCATCGGGAACCTGAAGAACGCGGCGGAGAATGGGCTGAAGCATGGGGCGATCGGGTATTTGAACACGGACTGGGGGGATCTGGGGCATTTGCAGTACCTGCCGGTGAGTTACCTGGGATTTGCGGCCGGGGCGGCGTATTCGTGGTGTTGGGAGGCCAATCGGGAACTGCCGATTGCAGAGGCGGTGTCGAGGCATGTGTTTCGAGATCGGGCGGGGGTGATGGGGCAGGTGGCGTATGAGCTGGGGAATGTGTATGGGAAGCTGAAGCGGCAGATCACCAATTCGACGCTGCTGTTCTGGGGATTGGTGGGCGGGCCGATGAGGGCGGAGCGGAAGAAGGAGTTGGAGCAGATTACGGGGGAGGAGTATGAGGCGGTGGAGAATGCCATCGAAGCGGCGATGGGGCCACTGGAGCGAGCGAGGATGGATCGGGGGGATGCGGCGTTGATTGGGGATGAGTTCAGGAATGCGGCGGCAATGCTGAGGCACGCGTGCCGGCGAGGAAGGATGGGGGATCGGGACAGGCTGAGGGAGGAGTTGAGCGGGATTATCGGAGAGCATCGGCGGCTGTGGGTGGCAAGGAATCGGATTGGGGGATTGGCGGAGAGCACGAGGCGGTTGGAGGCGAGGTTGGACGCAGATTGAAGAGAACCAGGGGACAAGTTGCCTGGGCGCTATGGGAGTATGGGGTTCATCGGTTTGGGGGATCGATGGCGCCGAACCCTCACCCCAACCCTCTCCCGGAGTACCGGGCGAGGGAGAAAGAGGGGGAGGAACGCAATTGGGTCCGCGAAACCGCAAGCGTGTGAGGGGACGAGGCGGCGGAAGAGGGCTACAGCACTTAATTGACAATTCTCAATTGGTAATTGAAGAGATGGGGGGGGACCCAGGGATGAATCCCTGGGCTTGTATGCGGTCGAGCACTTTCGGGATTGGGAGGATTTATCAGTTCTGCGACTGCGGGGGTTGGGCGGCGTCGAGGAACTGGCGGTAGTCGATCAGTTGGTTCTTCAGACGATTGGCGACGTCGGGGTTGGAGGGGGTGAGGGCGGCCAGGGCGGATTCGTAGCGGGTGATGGCGAGCTGGGCGGCCTGGATGAGCTTGGGGCGAAGGAATTCCAGCGACAGGAAGGACAGGTATTGGTGCTCGGGAGTGACCAGGGGCGATTGGGGCACGCCGCCGAGGTTCTCGATCAGGTCCATCAGTTCAGCCTCGTGGCGCAGGGAGGCGGCCGTGATGTTCTGCAGGGGGCGACGAAGGGCAGCGGCGTTGCGGGTGATATAGGGATCGGCCGAGGCGATGAAGCGGAAGATGGCGCCGTGCTCCGCCCGCAGGAGGCTGTTGAGGATCTCGATCACGTCGGAAGATGATGTCGTATTCGTTGCCATGGTCAACCCAATTCATCGAGACCCGCGAACCACCATTTGCGCCGTCTCCGCCGGAGCGGGCAGTTGAAGCTTGGCGTATTGCTTGGCGAGCTGCCACAGCGGGCCAAACGCCAGCAGCATGAGGATCAGCATCGTTGCACACCCCGTGGTCAAAGCGATGCCAAGGGGGTGAACAGCGATCGGAGCCCGATCGCTCTCAACGAGGTACATGACCCGCAGGACGCGGACGTAGTAGTAGAGGCTGAAGACGGTGTTGATGCCGATCACGGCGACGAGGATCCACCACCAGGAACCGTTTTGGCCGAGGACGTACATGATGTTGAGCTTGGCGGCGAAGCCGGCGAAAGGCGGCAGGCCCACGAGGGAGAAGAGGCAGACGGCCATGCAGGCGGAGAGGAGCGGATTGCGTCGCCCGAGGCCGGCGTAGTCGTCGATGTTCTCGCTGCCGGTGGCGCGATAGATCAGCCCGGCCACGGTGAAGGCACCGAGGTTCATGAAGAGGTAAACCGCCAGGTAAACCAGGATCGCCTGAGCGGCGATGCTCGCCTGGTCGGTCGATTGCGTTGAGTGGCCATTAACCACCAGGGACAGGACACAGAGCATGTAGCCGGCGTGGGCGATGGAGCTGTACGCGAGGAGTCGCTTGATGTTGGTTTGCACGTAGGCAGCGGTATTGCCGACGGTGCAGGTGATGGCGCCGAGCAGGCCGATGATGAGGGCGATGGGGGTAAGGATGTCGGAGGCGGCATAGCCCAGCGGTTGGGCGAGGGTCATGAGCACGCGAAGCAGGAGCGTAAGGCCGGCACCTTTAGAGGCGACGGAGAGGAATGCGCTGACATCGACGCCGGCGCCTTCGAAGACATCGGGGCACCAGAAATGGAAGGGCACGGCCGAGATCTTGAAGCCGACGCCCACGATGATGCCCGTGACCGCGAGGACCAGGGGAATTCCCCCGGCCTGGGAGAGCTTGGGGGCGAGGACTTCGAGTTGGAGGGTGCCATAGAGGCCATAGAGCATGGAGAGCCCATAGACCATGACCGAGCTGGTGGCGGCGCCGAAGAGGACATATTTCAACGATGCTTCGGAGCCAATGGGATCGGTCTTGCGGAAGCCCGCCAGCACGTAGCTGGGGAGACTGGACAGTTCCATGGCCAGGAAGATCATCAGCAGGTTGGAGGTGGAGGCCATCAGGCACATGCCGGTGGTGGCACCGAGGAGGAGGGTGAAGAACTCCGGGCCATCGCCTTCATGCATGGTGGAAGCGGTGGTGGAGAACCACATCAGCACGATGCCGGCGACGAAGACCAGCAGGAGGATTTTCCAGAGCACGGCGAAGCTGTCGCTGACGAGCATGCCGCGGAGTTGAAGGCCGGGCTGCAGAGGCTGAACGATCAGCAGTGCGACCAGAGCAGCGAGAAGTCCCGCCAAGGTGATCAGGCCGGCTGTGACATTCGTGCGCTTGGCAAAGAACGCGCTGAGGAGCACGGCGACGATGGTGCCGATCAGGATCAGCTCAGCGACGAACGGCTGGAGCTGGGCCCAGTTGGGGATGTAAGGCAAAGAGGATTGGATCGCTGCCAGAATCGAAAGCATATCGGTCTTGTCCTTTGTCCTTGGTCCTTTTGTCCTTTGCGGCTTGCAGGGGACAGAGGGCGAGGGACGAGTGACATCAGGCAAACAGTTTGAACAGACCCTGCACCGTGTTGTCCGTAAGGACGAAGAACATCAGGTACGGGAGGACGCCCAGGAGGAGGGCCATGACCATCAACGGGATGAGCACGGTCTGCTCGCGGGCACTGACTTCGGGGAACGACTTGTACTCGGGCTTTTCCGGGCCAAAGAACACACGCTGCATGGTCCAGAGCATGTAGCCGGCGGTCAGGATCAAGCCAAAGCAGGCGGTCACCGCAAAGCTGAGGATCAACCCCTGACTCACGCCAGACTGCATGAGGATTGAGCCGGGTTTGGCTGCCTGGAATGCTCCGAGGAGCGTGAGGATTTCGCCGACGAAGCCACAGAGGCCCGGCAGGCCGAGGTTGGCGAAGAAGGCGACGGTGGAATAACCGGTGTAGACGGGCATCGTCGTCGCCAGGCCGCCGAAGCGGTTGATTTCGCGGTGATGTGCTCGCTCGTAGACCACGCCGACGACAAAGAACATCGCGGCGCTGGTGATGCCGTGGGCGATCATCATGAAGAGGGCGCCATTGAAGGCCGCCGGGGTCATCATTGCCGCCCCGAGGGTGACGATGCCCATGTGGGAGACGGAACTGTAGGCCACCAGTTTTTTGAAGTCGGTCTGGGCCATGGCACAGAGGGCGCCATAGATGATGCTGATGACGCCGATGGCGGCGATCAGCCACCACATCTCCTTGGCCATGCTGGGGAAGAGGGGATAGGCAATTCGGAAGATTCCGTAGCCACCCATCTTCAGGAGGATGGCGGCCAGGATCATGGAGATGGGGGTGGGAGCTTCGACGTGGGCATCGGGCAACCAGGTGTGGAAGGGTACGGCGGGGACCTTGATCAGGAAGCCGAGCATGGCGAGGAGGAAGAAGGCCTTGGCGACGCCGAAGGTCATACCGGCCTTGGCGAAGAGGGCCTTCTGGAACTCGGGACTGGCCATGCGGATCAGGTCAAAGGTGCCGCCTTCAACCACATTGCGGCTGTAGAGGAACATGCCGATCATCACGATCAGCAGGCCGATGGAACCGGCGAGGGTGTAGAGGAAGAACTTGATGGCGGCGTATTCCTTGCGCGGGCCGCCCCAGATACCGATCAGGAAGTACATCGGCAGCAGGGACAGTTCGAAGAAGACATAGAAGAGGAAGAAGTCGAGGGCGAGGAAGACGCCGAGGATGCCGGTTTCAAGGAAGAGGAACAGGGCCATGTACCCCTTGGTCATCTTTTCGATGTTCCAGGAGGCGATGGCCGCGAGCACGCAGATGAAGGTGCTCAACAGCACCAGCGGCAGGGAGAGGCCATCGACGCCCACGCGATATTGAACGTTGAGCGCGGGGATCCACGGCACGGCCGTGACCATCTGCACGCTGCTGCCATAGGCGTTGCCGCCCTTGTGCCAGTCAAAGGTAGCCAGGAGCAGCAGCGACAGCAGGAAGGTCAACAACGTGGTGCCGATGGTCGTCCAGCGGACGGCATCACGGTTTTTACCGAACAGAACCAGGATCGCTCCGGCCGTGGGCAGGAAGATCAGGATCGTCAGAAGATACTGGTTGAGAAAGTCCATAAGCAGTTGCCAGTTGTTAGTTGCCAGTGGCCAGCGGGTTCGCTGGCAGGTGACAACCCGTATCCATTCACATCCAAATTGCCAGCACGACGGCAGCGGCGACACCGATGGTTACGATGCCGAGCGTGACCGTCACGTAGAGCCGAATTCGGCCCGTCTGCGGAGCGCGAACGGCTGCGCCTAATCCCTGGGTGGCCGTCGCCACGCCGTTCACGACGCCGTCAACCACGTACTGATCATTCAAACCCATCAACGACGAGAATCGGCGAACCACAAATGCGACCAGGTTCACCAGCCCGTCGATGATGTACTTGTCCATCATGCCACTGAGCCGAGCCACGCCCACCGTGCAGGCCACGAAGACGCCCATGTACAACTCGTCGATGTACATGCGGCGGTAGAGCCAGGTGTGCACCCACCGCAGGGGCGTGATGCGCATGAGGGCATTGGCCACGGCATAGCCATTCCAGTAGATGGCAATCCCCGCTCCGATACCGACCAGCCAGGCCCAGCCGACAAAGCGATGCGTCAGCTTCCAGCCCGCCACGTGGATTTCCTGGGTTGCGGTCAGTTCGTGCTTGGGCTCGGGGGATTCACCGGCCGCGCTGGCGAGCACGGCTTCCTCCGGATCTTCGGAGGGCCAAGCCTGGGCAAAGCCATTGAACTTGATGTTCTTGTTCTCGAAGTAATTGCGGGTTTCGACGCGGGCGCTGTCGAGGAATTCGCGAACGAGCAGGTACTTGCCGCTGAAGATGCTCAGCGCGGCCAGGACCACCAGCGGCGCCCACATGATCGGGGTTTCGTGGGCGTGTTCATACAGGTGATGGTTGCGGGGCTTGCCCGCGAAGGTCAGCATCCAGCAGCGTGTCATGTAGAACGCCGTGATATAGGCAACGGCCGTCGGGATGATGAACAGGAGCCAGTAGAACGTGGCCTTATGCTCCTGGGCTGCCAGCGAGGCAAAGGCGCCGGCGTGGGCGAGGATCATGTCCTTGGAGTAATAGGCGGCCAGGTACGGGGTGCCGGCGATGGTCAGCACGGCGATGCCGAAGGTAATTGCGGTAACCGGGATTTTGCGCCAGAGCCCGCCATATTGCGGCATTTCCTGTTCATGGTGAGCCGCGAAGATGACCGAGCCGGAACCCAGGAAGAGCAGCGCCTTGAAGTACGCGTGGGTGATCAGGTGGAACATCCCCCCCACCCAACTGCCGATGCCCATGGCCAGGATCATGTATCCCAGCTGCGAGAGTGTGGAGTAGGCCAGGACCTTCTTGATGTCGCTCTGGGCAATGGCGATCAGCGCGGCCATGGTCAGGGTGGTGGTTCCGATGACGGCAATGAACAGTTTCGCGTCGGGGGTGAGGATCGGGAAGATACGGGCGACAAGGTAGACGCCGGCCGCCACCATGGTCGCCGCGTGGATCAG
>JBLNDH010000106.1:0-3527 GCA_050261455.1 Bacillota bacterium | reverse complement strand
CTTGGGAAAATCGAGAAAAGAGTTTTGGATTTTCGGCGGAAGCGCAACGCTTCAGGGGCGGGCGGGCTTGACGGAGGGGGGGGGGTGGGGGCGTGTTGGAGATTGCCTTTCAGGGCGATAGACTTAAGGCATGATTCGACGACATATGGGGGAGCAACTCTACCTGATCCCGCAGAATGAGCATGCACGGTTGAGCGGGCAATTGGCGGCGCATTATGGGAATGCGCAGTTTGAGAAGCCGGAGCCGGCGGCGGAGACGGTTCGGGCAGCGTCGATTCATGATGGGGGATGGCCAATCCATGACGAGCGACCGACGTTGAACAAGGAGCAATACCCGCTGGATGTGTTTGAGTCGCCGTTGGAATTGGCGGTGCGGGTGTGGCGGGAATCGGTGGATCGGGCGGCTGGGGAATCGGATTACACGCAACTATTGGTCAGCTTGCATGTGCTGGGGCTGTCGGGATATGCGGCAAGCCGGCCACATACGCGGCGGGAGATCTTTGAGCTGAATAAGTTTCAGCAGTATGAGATCGAGCGGCAGGAGAGGCTGCGCGGGCGGTTGGGGTTGGCGACAGACATCCCGCTGCGGTTGGGATTGGCAGAAGAGAGCCCTGCGGCGGCCGAGCAGAAGCTTTGTTATGACCTGGGGATTATCCAGACCGCGGATCGGGTGAGCCTGGCATTATGCTGCACGGGATTGGTTTTTCCCCAGATCAATGGGATCGCCCGCGGGCCTGGCGAGGAGGGGGTCACGTTGAACCTGAGGCAGGCAGGCGAGCGGTGCCTGGAGATCGAGCCTTGGCCATTTGATGAGCCGGAGTTATCGGTATCGGTGCCCTACCGAGTGGTACCGAGCAGGCGGTATGAAGATGAGGAAGAGTTCCGGGGGATCTATGCCGCGGCGGAGGGGGGAAGGCTGGAGTTTACTGTGCGGGCGAGGGTGTAGGTATTGGTGGGACAAGGGGTTAAGCGTAGATGACACGCGCACGGGCAAGAGGCCCGGGCTACGTTCGTTTGCCACAGATGGGGCACACATAAGGTCTGGTAATGGGAAGGGGCTGGAAGAGGGGGAGACGCACGGCTGGAGCCGCATGGGCGGGCCGCCCCATGCCACGGTGGCGCAGGATGGGATTCCCCACGGCAGCGCCGTGGGCTTTACGGGCTTTAAATGAGTCCAAGCAAAAGCGAAAGGGGTAACACGGAACGAACCCAGGGATAAATCCCTGGGCTTGGAGGCAGTCGAGCACTTTCGGGATTGGGAGGATCTATTCAATGCAAAGGCGTTGTTTGGGGTGACATGAGGGAACCAATTCGCAGTTTTGGCCGTTATAGATAAGGGAAGATCGGAACGATTTTATGTTTTGCGGGGGAATCTTGAAATGCTCGGGGAGATTGTACTGTTGTTGTGGTAACAGGTGTTGGCCGGATTGAATGATGGCTGGGTTGGTCTCCAAGTTCCTGGCAGTGGTGTTGGCGGTCGTGATGACCGACGCAACGGGGGTTTGCGCTTGTGCCAGTACACGCGTCTGCGGGATGGTTGTGGAGAAGAAGCCGGCCAAGGCGAGTTGTCAGCATTGTGGGAAATCGGGGAAGGATTCGTCGAAGTCGTCGCGGCAACAGTCGTGCCCAAGTTGTCGGATGACGAACATGCCGGATCGACCGGTGGTGAGCCAGGAGCAGGCGGCAGCAATGAGCTTGCTGGTCATGGCGATCCTTCCGGCCCCCCTGCCGATGGTAGAGATGGGGTTGATGGAGCGGCCCAGCGTGGGGGCGAGGGAGGGGATTCCGCGGCCGCCCTTGTTATGCGATCTGTTCCATAGTTCCTGCCTATTAATAATCTGATCTTGTCGATTACAAGTGACGCGTTGGGATGAGGCATCCCGGCGGCGGTGGTGTCATGCGCGGGGGGAGCGTGCGAACGCGGGGAACGGCGGGCGCGGAGATCCGGGGCTTCGCTTACGCTCAGCACCCGGCGTGGAAGAGAGGAACGGGACTTGGGAGGACAAGACGCTGCGATCAGGGTGAGAAGCACCTGGAAGCATGAGAACACTTCTGCATGCAAAAGGGTGCAAAGCGCACCCGACGGGTTCGGGGCACCGCGAGGCGGCGGAGGGGGCGAGGAAAGTGAGAGGATCATGATCAACATTTATCCAGCATTGAGATGGGGAAGCGTCATGGGCATGGGGTTGGTGCTGGGCGGTTGTGTGCTGGCGCCGAAGGGGACGAAAGAGGAACAGGCAAAGATGCAGGCGACGGGGGCGGCGTATGAGAAGCCATTCGAGCAGCGGCAGTTGCCGGAGCTATCGGCGGAGCCGGGGTGGCGGGAACTCTTGCGGCGGGCGTTTCTGGCCAATGGGGATCTGGAGGCGGCGTACTTCGAATGGCAGGCGGCGGTGCATCGGATCGAGATGGCGTCGGCATATCCGAACACGAATCTGTCGCTGGGGTTTGAGTACATGTTTTCGGCGGAAAAGATGAAGTCGTTTGATCGGACCACGATCACGGCGCAGCCGGATCCGATGCAGAATCTGTCGTTTCCAACGAAGGTGGTGCAGGCGGGGCGAGTGCGGCTGGACGAGGCGAGGGCGACGGGGCTGCGGTTTTTGGCGAAGAAGTTCGCGATTCAGAAGCAGGTGCTGACGCAATACCTGGATTACGCGTTGATGGCGGAGAAGGCGAGGATTCAGCGGGAGAATGTGGTGCTTCTGAGGATGCTGACGGAGACGGCGGCAGCGCGGGTGAGGGCAGGCGGGGCACAGCAGGATCTGCTCAAGGCACAGATTCAGCAGAGGCTGGCGGAGAACGAACTGGCGACGATGGAGTCGGAGCTGGGGAGCATGCGGGCGATGTTGAATGGGATGCTGGCGAGAAACGCAGAGGCGGCGCTGGAGCCGCCGGGGAGGCTGCCGGAGCCGAGGGTGGTCGCGGCAGATGATGCGCGGCTGATCGCGGTGGCGGTGGATGCGAATCCGGAGTTGGCGGCATTGGCGCGGGATGTGGCGGGCCGGCAGGATGCGATCAAGCTGGCGCAGATGGCGTACATTCCGGATATCAATCCGGTGGCGGGGTTCACGGGGAGCGTGTCGCAGTTTGCGGGGGCGATGATTTCGGTGCCAATGAACCTGGGGATGATTCGCGCGCAGATCAAGGAGACACGGGCGATGCTGCACGCGACAGAGGCGATGGCGCGGCAGGCGAGGGCGGAGCGTGGGGCGAGTTTTGTGGCGGCGCTGGTGGGGATGCGGAGTGCGGAGCGACAGGTGAAGCTTTTTGAGGAGGCGGTGCTGCCGAAGGCGGAGCAGATGCTGTCGAGTTCGCGGCAGGCGTATGCGGCGGGATCGGTGGGGTTTATTGAACTGGTGGACAGTCAGAGAACGTTGTTGGATGTGAGGCTGCTGATCGCGGAGGCGAAGATCGCGCGGGAGAAGAGGCTGGCGGAGATGGAGGCGCTGGCGGGGGTGGATGTGGAGACGCTGGGGAAGGCGGAGCGAATGGGCGACGGGGGAAGAGACGAAGGGGCGAAGGCG
>JBLNDH010000105.1:0-4507 GCA_050261455.1 Bacillota bacterium | reverse complement strand
CAGGCACGAGCCTTCCGACCCCTGCATGTAATTCCCCTCACTTGGTACTCGCTTTGCGGTCCCACGCCATCGGACTGGAAATTGCGTCTCTCTAAAGGAGCATCGCATGAGATGGTTCAGCCAGATCGCTTCCATGTTGGGTGGCAACAACCAAGCCATTCAGCGGATCATCACCGGGAACGCCGACCTCAACAATCCAAGCTCCAAGGACAGCACCGTCTTTGGCCACATCATCCAAAGCGTCTCCAAGGAAGACCTCGCTTCCATCTTCTCTGAAACCAGCGCCCAGACCGCCAGTCAACCAATCCGCGAACCCGGCACGTCCACCTCCACCAGCCTCCTCAGTTCCCTCAACCACAGCAGCCTGGTCACTCTCGCCACCACTCTCATCTCCGCCCTCATGGGCCACGGCGGCTTTAACGTCAACCAACTCACCCAATTCATCCCCGGCCTGCGCACCACCGACCCCGATCAAATGGACGCCTCCGACGTGACCTCGCTGGCCAACTGGACTCGCCAGAACCACCCCCAAGCCTTTGGCCAAGCCGCCGCCGAAATCGGCAAACAAAACCCCGTCCTCCTCCAGCATCTGCTCGGCAACCGCACCCTGACGACTGCCGCGTCCAAGCTCGCCCAGAAGTATCTTTCATAGCCCAAGCACAGCAATCTGATCTGTTACCGACAGAACGATCATCGCGAACATTATGGCAATTACCTGCGATGAAACGACCGTCGCCACCGGATAATCAAACTTCAAGTAGTAGCGGTATGCCATCGCCAATCGGTATGCGAAGACGATCAGGAATATCGCCGCCCCTGCCGCGGACCCGAATTCCATCCAGAAGCCGAGCTGATTATTCGCCGAGATCCAAGTCATTGCTACCGAACACAGAACCCCCACGATCGCAGCCCCGATGACTAGCCAGACCCCCGCATCCCCGCAGTACACCACGCAGCGCATCACATGAATCCGCCGAACATGTGCTCGCCTCATCGAAATGACAAAGATCATCAGGAATAAGAACGTCAGCCACGGCCAAATGACAATGAACACCGTATACTCTACGATCTTTATCAAGAGCCCCCACAATTTGCTGCGGCTGAGCAGTTCCCGAAAGAATGTGCCGCTCAGTGGACGCGGATACGCTGCGTACATGGTACGAGCCCAGGCTTGCTGATTGGGATACTGTCGCCTGAATGTTGTGTCCGCTGCTGCGATACTGCTATATGCAGCAATGTGTTGGTCCCGCTCTCGCACCATTGCCCTCGCTGCCTCGACTGCGCCAAAGCCCACGAAAACCAGCGGCAGCATCAGCGCAATCACGCTCGCCAGTACCGCATACAGAATCAGCCATCCCCGATGTGACGGTTGCCCCGGCTTCAGCGACGTCCAGAATCGCCTCGGCCGCACCCCGCCCACCATCGTCTTCCAAAACGCCCACACCTTGTGTCGCGGATGATGCTCAAACAGATAGGGATGCCGCCGCCGTTCCGGATCGATCAAATCCGCCCACTCGAACCGATACCCGCACTCCGGACACTTCGCCTCCCCGAGCCCACGCAGATTGTAATCACACAGCGGGCACAGGATTTCCTCTTCGACCTTACCCCAATCGATTGCAGCCGACTGCTCCTCACCCATGCCCCCATTATCCCCCTTTCGCAGCAATCCGAAAGCCCCTCGCTCCCTTCAATTGGCAATTGAAAACTGTCAATTGTCATTTGTTAATTAAGTGCGAATAACTCCCCTTCGCCGTGGCGCCCCCAAAAACGCTTGCGGTTTCGCAAACCCGCCCCGCCCCTCCGCCGTACGTGCGCAACTGCAACGGACAGGTGACAAAGGACCAAGGACTAAGCACAACGGCCTATTTCGCTTTCGTCGCCCGCCTCAACCGATCCCGCACCGCCACCCATTCCGCCTGTTCCGCCGGCATCTGCACCCAGATCACCTCCACCCCTTCCTCATCCAACGCCCGAAACGTCGCGTAAATCCGCCGCGCATATTCCTTCGCATTCTCGGGCATCTGAATCAGCTTATGCACCGGCCCGCGTCCCCCCACGCTCACGATCGGCAACAACTCCGCCGCCGCCGGATCCAGCGCCAGCAGCTCCAGCGACAGAATCGCCCACGACTTTCCAAGATTCCCCAGGCACCACTGCACTACCTGCGGGATCTGCGCCAAATCATACCGGTATGCCGTCGCCACCGGCGCATAATGCACCGATTGCTGCCCCGGGCTCACCGCCGCCGCCTTCTTCGACGCCGTCCCCTGGAACATCTTCACCGGCCCGATCTCCGCCTCAATCTGCTCCCGCGAAATCCCGCCTGGCCGATAGATCGTCGGCACCTCGCCCGTCACATCCAGCACCGTCGATTCAATCCCCACCCGGCACGATCCCCCATCCAGAATCAAATCCACACTGCTGCCAAACTCATCCTTCACATGCCGCGCACTCGTCGGGCTCACGTGTGTAGACCGGTTCGCGCTTGGCCCCGCGACGGGCCCATCAAACTCTCTGAGCAATTCCAACGTCAGCGGGTGATCCGGCGACCGCAAACCGACCGTCCCTAGCCCCGCCGTCACCGATGCCACGATCACCGGCTGTTTCCGCACCACCAACGTCAACGGCCCCGGCCAAAACCGTTTAGCCAGCTTCTCCGCTTTCTCCGGCCATTCCGCCGCATACCGCCGCGCCACCGACACGTCTGCTACATGGACAATCAATGGATTGGTGCTTGGCCGCCCCTTTACCTCGAATACTCGCTGCACCGCCGCCGCATTCGTCGCGTCGCACCCCAACCCATACACGGTCTCCGTCGGAAACGCCACCAGCCCGCCACGACGCAGAATCTCCACTGCTCTCAACACATCATTCATTACACCAATAATAATCCTCCCACCCCCTTCTTTCATCACCGTGGGAACACCACCACCCCTGCTCGCCCGTCCGCACCTTGGGTCATTCGGACTTGGTCATCGGTCATTTCTCCGTTATCCCTTCCTCCCCAAGCCACCGCTCAGTCGCCTCGGCATCCGAACAAACCAGAAATACCTCCTGCACCGTTCCCGTCGAGGTATACAAACACTTCAGCCCCGCTGCCGTCGGATATTGCACTTTGAACACCGCCGGCGTCTTCCCCCGCCGAACCGTGATCCGCCCCGGCACAATTCGTGATACGTGCGGACACTTCTTGATGATGTGATCCAGCACCTCATCCAAACCGCCAATGCGGCCGTGCTGACGTTTGATCCGCCCGAACTTCATATTCGCCGATTATAGATCCCATTGCCCAATCCGGGAGGTGCAACCTACCATCCCTCAGTCCGAACCGATAAGCGGCGTGGTCACCTCCGGTGACCACGATCGACGTTCGTACGAGAAGGAGACTTCATGTCCGTTTCTTCGCTCAAAGTCGGCGACCTTGCCCCCGATTTCGAATTGATGGACGAAAACAAGAACAAAGTTCGCCTTTCCGACTTCCGCGGCCAGAAGAACGTCATGCTCCTCTTCTACCCCATGGATTTCAGCCCCGTCTGCACGGAAGAGCATTGCGCCTTTGGCCCCCAACTCTCCGCCTTCGCCCCCACCCCCGACACCGTCGTCTTCGGCGTCTCCTGCGACAGTCCCTACAGCCACGCCGCCTTCAAAAAACAATACCACATCCCCTATTCCCTCCTGGCCGACCCCACCCGCAAAATGGCCAGGGCCTACAACATGTGGGCCGGCGAAGAACCCTACAACTGCACCAAACGCGGCACCGTCGTCATCGACAAAACCGGCCACATCACCTTCTACCAGGAAGTCCCCATGAAAGAACCCCGTACGGTAGAGTCCCTCGCTCAAGCCACCGCCACCGCGCATTGACCCAACTGGCAACTACCAACTAACAACTGGCAACTAATGCCTAAACGACGCATTGATATCCGTCACCGCGTCTGTCCTGGCCTGCACAGACTTCTTCCCCCCGTACTTTGCCGTCAACTCCTTCAGTAACCGCTCATACGCCTCCCCGTCCAATGGCAGATTCACCGCCTGCCGCGTGATCCCCGCCATCAGCATCGCATTCCCAATCTCCAGCCCCTTCGCCCCATCCGCCCCCGGCGCAATCAGCGCCTCGTCCTTCAGAATCGCATTCACGAAGTTCTGTGTCATGATCGCATGCGACTCCCCGCTGTCGCTCTTGAATGGCACTTCGATCTCCCATGCCTCCATCGTCGCAAATGCCTCCGGGCTCTTCTCCCGGACCTCTCGAACGCTCTTCCGCGTGCGGCTAAACAGAATCTTCCCCTTCTCCACCACGATCTTCCCCCGATCCCCCGCAATCTCCAACCGATTCGTTCCCGGCGCTTCCCCGGTTGTCGTCACAAACTGTCCCATCGCCCCGTTGGGATACTCCAGAATCGCGCTGACCTCATCCTCCACCTCAATCGGGTGCGTCTTCCCGATATTGGCAATCGCCGTGATCCGGCTCGGCATCATCCCCGTCAGCCAGTGCAGCAAATCC
>JBLNDH010000104.1:0-6405 GCA_050261455.1 Bacillota bacterium | reverse complement strand
CGCGACTGCCAGCTCTCCGGCACAAGCTGGCCGTGGTCGTAGAGGGCGTCGATGTCGTACGCCAAGGCGAGCGTCACTACGTCGGCTTGGAGCCCGTCGATGACGGCGCGGGCCTGCTTGCCCGAGCCACCATGTGATTGCTTGATGGTGAGCGTCTGGCCGGTCTTGGCTTTCCACTGTTTGGCAAAAGTCTCGTTGATGTCGCGGTATAGCTCCCGCGTGGGATCGTATGACACATTCAGAAGTGTCGTGTCTGCGCGAGCGGGCGCAATGCCCACCCAAGCCCAAGAAGCAACCGCCGCCAGACCGAGGACGATACTATTCAATGTAGAGAGACGCACAGGGTTTTCCTTTCAGCGACAAAGTCGTTGTTCGATGAAGAAGTCAGGGGTTAGGTTGACCAGCAATGACAATCAGCGATGCGGGGTACAGCGGCCGTTCATAGCTCACCTCCCGAATTCAGAAAATCAGATGCCCAACCCGCCTTCCACGAACCCATGCTCGTTGGTCAGGCGGCGGATGCGATGGTCCAGGTGCTCGACGAAACTGTAGAGCGCGGGCCGCAGATCCTCGGACTGATCCGGATGCTGAGCCAGGTAGTCGTCGGCGGCCTCCATCAGGGACATCAGCACACGGTTGATTCCGCGGAAGAAGCCTTCGAGGTTGCCCTGTTCGCGGTAGATGTCGAGCAACCGGGCCGTGATCTCCTCGCGTGCCTGATCGATCTGGAGTACCGCAGTCGTCGTCGCATCTCGCAGGGCTGCTGGAATGGGCTCTGGCTCATTCATGATCAATCCTCACAGTTGATGTTTGGCTAGATCAGGAGTTGGAACTGCGCACGCAGGACCCACTCCGCTTCGCCGTTGTTGTTGTCGAGAATGCCCAGGCCGGTAACCGCCTTGGGTGCACCATCGGGCAGATAGCTCAGATCCACAGTGAACTTGGCACGATGACCTGCCGAGCCGTCGGCCCCGAGGTAATAGTTCACACCTACGGTGATCTCGGAGAAGGCGTCCTGGACATCGCCGGTGGACACTCCGGCTCGCTTGAGGGAAGCCCCATTGTCATAGAACGTCACGTCGTATCGGCCAAATACTTCCCACTGGGATGAAAGCAGGTAGCTGGCCTGGACCAAGCCGCCCCAGTCGGTGGCATCGCCGGAACTGCCGGTCAGGTCCGCGTTGGTATTTCGCGCCAGCAACGCGCCGTACGCCCCGAAGCCGGAGGCATTCTCGTACTGGATATCCGCCGTACCGATGATCTGGTTGCCGTCGCCGCCTTGGCTCCAGTCCCCACCGGTGCCCAGAACCAGCAAATCCTCCTTGTTGCCCTTGGCTGTGAAATCGCCGTAGCTCTTCCAATCACCAAAGAGCTTGTATTCCGCTCGCCCGGCGATGCCGAAGTCGAACGTGTGTGGCTTGGGTACGGCGCTGGCAAAGTCGGTGCGGCCAGTGAAGTCAGTATTGGCCTGATTGGCCCCATCCGTGATTGCCGCCTCAATGTTCAGAGGATTGTTCTTGTTGTAGCCACCATAAATGAGCGTAGCGCCCTGGGTATAGCCGGTCACGCCGCCGCCGATCAGGCTATCCACCAGCGAAGTGTCAACCGCGAGTTGGCGTTTGGAGCTCATCAGGAACTCGTGCGTAACCAGGTCCTTGAACTGTCCAACCCGGACACCCCAGTCGTCGGCGAAGCTGTACCTGGCCCAGGCGTCCAACAAGCTCACTTGGCCACTATCGCGAGCCGTCTCCCACATAAACAAGTACGCCAGGTCTTTCGACAATGCAGTACCCGCCAACTCGAAGCGCATGCGGCGGATCTCAAAGCCGTTTTCAATGTCGCTGTCGCCGTCCGCCTTCGCTTCTTCTCGAAAGTTGGTGATGTTGCGAAACTGGAACTGGGCACCGGGCCTCAGGACCCACGCATCGCCAGCCCGAATGAAGAAGCCATTGTCGTAGCCCGCCGAAGCATCGCCGCTGTTGGCCAGTAGCTGGCTGCGGCGCTCGGCATCGCGCAGAACGCTGTCAACCGTGTCCGCCAAGTCCTTGCTATTAGCGGCCTGCTTGGCCTCCAAGGCCGTCACCTTGGCCTCCAGTTCCTGAATACGGGACTCCGGAGTTGCCGGCTCCACTGCGCCAGCGGCGAGGGGCACGCCCCCTACCGCGGCCCAAAGCAAGGAACTTCTCAATGAACCCAGACGCATACCATTCTCCTTCCCTGTGGGAAGCCACAAGAGTGTGCTGCCGCCCGCCCAAGGCGGCGTGATCTATGCGGACGAAGACCGGTGTGCGTCCAAGGCGCACAGATGCCGGTTGCCCCAAAATCGGTGTTACGGATTTGCCCCGCGCTTGGCCGAGGATCAGCACGATCCACAACGGTCAGCCATCACGAGGCCCAACAAGCAAAATGGAGGGTTAACAACAACACCGCATGCGCAGCTCGCGTCGGCCGCGGTGGGTGTCAGTCAGAATGGGTTGAGACCACATTGGCATGATGCGAGCAAGTGTACCACGGTCGCATGCCATGTCAAGGATAAAATACAACCCCTATAGACTTAGCAGGAGATGCAACGGATAAAGAGACAACATTGGATTGTACCGAAGTTTACAGGAATTTCGTTCCCCGTAAAACACGCTACGTTACGGGAATCATCGTTCTTGTTTGACAATTCCCATAGGAGATTGGGACGACAAGATGAGAGGCTGAGTTGTTGCAGCAGGGTGAGGAATCTCCGGGCCTCGCCCGCGGAACCATGGGATCCCGGCCGGCCCTACAGGTCATACTCGGGGGCCAGGAACTTGGTCGTGTCCACCCTGGCCATGGGCTGCTCGCTGAAAGTGCCTTCCTGATCCGGCAACGCCTCGATCCCAGCTCGGTACGTGGTTCTGGCCAAAGCGTCATGCGCCCGGCCGGGCACTGGATTCACGTCCATTAACGTATGAGCGAGGCCCTCGTTGATGCCGAGTGTGATCTCTGCGGTAAGCCCATCAAGGTGCGACTTCGCTCGCGCAAGCGTGGCTGGGGCCGGTTCCACAGACGGTGCGCGCAAATCGCACGCACGATGGGAGCGAAGAACCCCAATTACCGGGGTGGCCGTTCCTACCATTCGACCCGAATCAGTCGTGACCTAAGGAGACGCATCAAGGCCCGAGACGGCTTCCGCTGCGTTCATTGCGGCCGATCTGGGAGGGAACTGCACCCCACGGGTGGAGTTCAGCTTGACGTGCATCATGTGGTGGCTGTGAGGGACGGCGGACCGGACGAAGACTCGAACCTCGTCACGCTCTGTCGGCGGTGCCACAACCGGATCGAGCACGGGCGGGAGCGACTGGTCTGGCCCCGATGTATTCGAAGCTCGCCACCGAGCGGCCCGTTGACGCCACCCGCTTCTGGCCCCGATTCTTCTCCGTGTGGCCCGCCTTCCCATTCTTGAACACGCCGGTCAGCCGCCAAAGAGGCGACTTCTCGCAATGCCGCAGGATCGCCGGGTGCGAGGCCAGGATCGTCACCCGCTTGCCCTGCTCGCGATAGATGTCACCCACCGTCTCCGCCAGGCGAGTGCCCAGGCCAAGACCCTGGTAGTCGGGCAGTGTCACCACGCGGCTGATCCGCCAGAAGCCCTTGTGGCCGAAGTTGGCGATCATGGCGATGAAGGCGACGGGCTCGCCATTCCAAGTCGCCAGGTAGCACTGGGCGGCCGGGTGCAGGGCGCTGCTCATGTAGTGATGTTTCGCAAACAGCTTCCACGCCGCGTTTTCGCAGCGAAAGACCTCAAGCCGGATTTCAGGCCTTCGACAAAGACGCCCCCTTGCCAGCGTGCCGGTGGCCATATCCAGCACCCAATCCGGCTCAAGCCATTCGACGATGTCGTAGTGGCAGGTTACCGCGCAGAACCACTGGATCGGCAGGATGCCCCCGCGCAGGGCCTTGGCCACGGCGGCACTGCCAATCTTGGCAACATTGCGGTCGACCAAAGACGTAAACTCGTCGAAGGCAATTCCATCCTTGCCGGAGAGCAGTGCCCTCGCCAGGTCGCAGCGGAACTTCTCGCCGTTCGAGAGCACCGCGTACGGCTTGGCCCAAGAGGGAGGCGAGGAGAAGCCCACCGCCGTCAACGTCTTGGTGATATCCTGGATGGAGCGATCGCCAAAGCCATCGACCACCGCCTTGTCCGCCGGCCAGGGCTCGCCGCCGTAAAGCCGCACGCCAAAGACCTGCCGGGCGATGGTGCACTTGCCACAGCCGCTGGGTCCGACGATCGCCCCGATCTTCCAGCTTCCATCGGGATCGGGCACCTCAGCCCGGAATACCTGGGCCATCTTGGCTTGGAGCGGTACGTCGAATAACCCTGCCACCTGCTGCACCCGGAAGGAGTTGTAGACCGGGCACTCAACCTTCACTTCAACGTTCATTGGCCCTTCCCTGGTCAGAGTGTCAGTACCCGGCACTTGAAGCCCTCTCGCGTCATCCGCTCAAACAGCTCCTGCTGATGCGGCTCATCCCGGCACTCCACCACCACCTGGTAGCTCTGGCCCACGCCCCCGGAGGACATGCCGCCCTCCTCATCCAGATCATCGCTACCGCCCAAACCCTGGATAGGGATCTCCTGCTCGGTCCAGCCGATCTCCTCGACGGGAACGCCGGCTTCCTCCACCACTTCGCGGGCATCGGGCCGCCAACTCAGGCCCCGCTGGTTGGCGAGGTTGTCATAGGCGGCGATCTTGACGGCCTTGGGCGAGCCGCTGGTCACGTCCTTGCGCTTAACGATGACCGGCACGTCGCCGTCGGTCTCGACGATGATGGGCTTCTTGTCGCCGTCGCCACGTCGGAGGGACGCTTTGTGGGTCTGGTTGCCGCAGAGGATCACGCCGTCAGCGGACATGACCAGGGAGCGGGCGTAGCCCACTTCCGCCAGGCTCCTGTCCAGCATCTCCGCACCGGCCTGCGTGCCGGTGTTGAGGTTCGTCTTGTCCTCGACGAGCTGACTGATTCGGGTAATGGGGTTCGACATGCCCGCAAGTTCTCATGCGGGCGAAGGTGAACATCAGGGGTTACTGGACGGAAGCTGGTCTTGAATTCGGGGCCATAGCCCCCGCCTTTCAGGTGTAGGGCTCGTAATCGCGTTTGGGCAGCGCCAGCCATTCTTCGATGAAGGCCACCTTCTTCCGGTATGCCTCCAGCTCTTCATGGGCGAATCGCTCGATGGCTTCAGGCGGCAGTTGGATCAGCTTCTCCCCGCCGGCCGTTTGGTCGGGATAGATCGTCAGAATGGTGTGGGGGCCGATGTTGATCGAGCGCGGGTGCGTCGCCGCCGCCTTGGCGCGCTTGGGTTTGGCTGCCGCTTCCGCATGGTGATAGCTGAGTTGCTGATCCGCCTTCGGTTCCCGAAACAGGCTGTCCTTGAACTTCATCGTTGACCTCGCCCCAATCCCCCGCCTTGAACCATCCGAGTTCCACCACCGCCGCCTTGACCCATTGCCGGATCGACGCGGGCAGCGGACCCGCTGACTCGATATAGAGCCGGCCCTCCGTCTCCCGGTGCAAGACCTCATGCCTGACCGACGCGAACGGATCGAAGGGGAAGATCGCCACGAGCAGGTGTGACCGGACGAAGTCCCGAAACGCCTCCCGGAATTCCGGCCCGGTCTCCAAGGGGATCGCGTCATCGCCTCCGCTGACCCGCACATTCAGATGTTGACCGATGGTGGATCGTCGCCAGTTCTGGACACCCATAGCCGTGGGAATGCAGTTGGCTTCCAGGAAGCGGACAATCTGGCCGTAGCTCAGGTGCTTCCGGTGCAGGCGGCGAATCAGCCTGCGAAGCTCGCCCCGGTTGGGCGGCATCGGCTCCAGCTTCAACATCCCGCGAAACTCGATGCTGGCGACCAGAGCGTCGATCGCGCCGAGGTCGAACCACAGTCGCAGTGGCGCGTCGGCCACCAGCCGCATCTTCGCGCCCAGGGCCACCATCAGGTGCAGGTAGGTGGCCAGCGGCTCCTTGGGCTCGCCTGAAAGTACATCGCGAATGAGCGATTGAGGCCGATCGATGAGGTTTCCGATCGCCTTATCGCTCAGCCCCAACTGCTGACAGAGGTTGGCCAGAGGGTTATGCAAAGGCTTTGCCCACAATGCGGTGATTGATGACCAGGGCCGCGTTTTCGTTGGCGGTTCCATCCGCCGAGATCGGCACGAAGCGGAAGCTGACGATCTGCCCCACGTTCCTTGGGCCGATCTTCAGCACGATCGGGTCGTCCTCGCGGGTGGAGACCAGGTACGGCACGTTTTGGGCGGAGACGCTGCTGGTGGTCACGCCCGCGATGGCGGCTTCGCCGAGGCGGCGCTGCAGGCGAATCCAGTAGGAGTTGGGGCCGGTGCCGTGAGGTCCGCCGCCGATGTCCTTCTCCT
>JBLNDH010000103.1:0-7112 GCA_050261455.1 Bacillota bacterium | reverse complement strand
ACTCCGGGAGAGGGTTGGGGTGAGGGTTCAGAGCCAGGTGTACACCCAAACGGAAACTGCTGTAAGCAAGGGCAACACTCTCCACTCAGCGTTGCATCCCCCACGCCAGGTGCTGAGCGTAGCGACGCCCCGGATCTCCTCCCACTTGCGAAACCCCTGCCCCAATCCCGGCCCGGCCGCTACCGTTCCGCCCGCCTCAGCAGCAGAATGCCATCTTTATCCATTTCGCGATCGAACTGATCTACAGATGCCGGGTCGAGGACCAACTGACGCACCGCCGGTCCATATTGATTCTCGATGCACAGTTTCGGTTGGGTTATCACCACACCCCACAACAAACCCGCGTGCGCCGCCTGCCTGATTTCATCCACAGTTATCGCCGCCTCCCGCTTAACGGTATCCGGGAAGGCCCGCGCATCCAGTCTACCATAGATTCGGAACATCTCCGGCCAGTCCGACAAGAGCAATTGGCCAGCCGGCACAACCTTCTCAAGGCGATGGGCCATGTTGATCGTCGCGATTCGGACGGAATCTTCACGCTTCAATCGAAGCACATGCAACACGTCGGCTCTTGTCTGCAACAGTAGAACAAGAATCAGAATTCCCGTCATGACCCCGATAGCAGTGCCTCGACTCCGCATCAGATGCACCGCAAGGGCAACCCCTCCCGTTGCCAGGAAGATCCAAATCAGCCAGTACACCGGCAGAAAGTGCCGCGTCCCGATGAATTCGCCCCAACGGTAAACGGTGCGGGCAACGATGATGGTGGCACAGTAGATGATAAGATAGACGCCCCAGAGCACCCTGTCGTGGTGCTTGCGCAGTCGCTTGATGAGTCCGAATGGCCCCCACCAATAGATCAAAACCAACGCCGTAACGACCCCAATTGCCAGTACAACCCACGGGGCAGGTGCACTGGCCACGATGTTTCTTGCAGAATAGATTCCGGTTACATCATGGAGGATGACCTGCAAAGCATCACGCAGATTGTCGATGAAAACTCGCTCGGATGGCGGCTGGGTGTATGGATTGATTTGCCCAAAGATCAGTACGTTCCGGCACAGCCACCAGGCTGACGCCGCACACCAGCCAATGCACCAATAGACGCCATTCCGAATCGCGGTTCTGAACCCCAACCAGAGAATCTGGCATGCCAGGTACGCCACCGACGCGACAAAGAGCGCCACCCCCACGTTCCGTATACACCAGGCAATTCCCCCGGCCAGGCCCGCACCCAGCATCCATGCAGCCCCCCTTATCGATGGCGGCATGGACCTGGCCATGCACAGAAGGGATACCGCGGACATCGCCAAATAGGGCATCTCACTCAGCCCTCGGGCACTGCAACTCAGGAAACACGGCATCGACAGGATCACCAGCGAGAGCACCAACGCGATGGGCGTAGGAAACCGCGTGAGACACACATTCGTCACAAGGACCACAAAGATTACGGATGCAACGATCACGACAATCAGCGCTGCCAAAATCTCCGGAACACCTCCCCCAATCAACGGCACCATCAACAGTGAATAACCCGGAGGCCAGTACTGCAGTGGCTCCCAGCGATCGGCCGTAAGCTCCGCAAACCGACCAACGCGGAACCCCTCCCCCTGCACCACGTTCCGAGCACATTCGATGTACGCAGCCGTGTCCGCCGACGCCTTTGCGCCGTAAGGCAATCGCCACGACAAAAGCCCGCTGAATGCCAAAAGGCACACGGCCGTAATCCCCACCCGCAGCCGCAAGGACACACCCGGCGCTCGCCCGTAATCCACACCCGCATCCAACGCATCCTGCCCGGCATCCAATGCCGCTGATCTTTCAAGCTGACTCATAGCATTGCTCCATTGCCCTCATTTCGCCACTTGGAAGACCAACTTCATCCCGTGCGAGCCCCGCGGATCTATCGCTGGGCCCTTCGGCGCTCGCCCCCCCCCACCAACGTCATAGCCATGCGAACAGAAAGACCACGCCGATCGCCAGTCCCACATGCCAACTCACGCGATCGCGCAACGCAAACAGGACCGGATCCGCATCCAACGCCCCGCGGCGGGCAAAAAACCACAGTCGCGTAATCCAGTACATCAGCAGCGGGCAAATCAACATCAACCGGAATGGGTCCGCATACAACGTGCCTACGACATCGCTGTTGATGTACAGCGCCAGAACCAGCACCGCCGTGTATCCACTGGCCGGCCCGACGCTTTCGATGATGCGAATATCCTCAACCCGATAGCTTCGACCTTGAATCTGCGTCTTCTGCGTCGTGGCCGTTCGCTCCAGCGAAATCAGTTCCGTGTACCGTTTGGCAAACGCAAGCGATAAGAACAAGAACATGGAGAACGCCATCAACCACGATGAGACCGGCACGCCCGCCGCCGTACCCCCCGCCAGGATCCGCAGCGTGTATAGCCCAGCCAACGCCATCGTGTCCAGCAGTAACAGGCGTTTCAGGTACAACGAGTAGGCCATGCTCGTCACCGCATACAAACCTAGCACCGGAACAAAACTCCATGGCAAACAGATCACGCTCAGGCTCGCTGCCAACATCAATGACAAGCAGACCAGAGGCGGTCCATAGCTCAGCGGCAGGCGTCCCGAGGCAAAGGGACGGCACCGCTTCGACATGTGGCGTCGATCGTTTTCGAGATCCAATAGATCGTTCGCCACGTATACCGCTGAGGCACACAGGTTGAAGGCGACAATACCGAGCAGGACTATCAGGAGCTTCGACAGGCTCGTCACTTGGTGGGACAGGATCAGCGGCAGCAAGAGAAGCAGATTCTTTACCCACTGATGGGGGCGAATCGCTCGGAACAACGCCGCCACCACATTTTCTCGCGCCGCCAAGACCTCGACTGGCCTCCCCAAGGCTCGTGCCCGCTTCAGTACACGATGCGTCGGAGCAACCAGGTACGCATGCTCCGCCCGGCCCCAGAGTACCAGGTCTACCATTGAATCGCCGATGTAATCGAAGCCCTCCGGACACATCTGGCGAATGGCCTCCAGCTTCGCCTTGCCCTTCATGTTCACAACCCCATTGCCGCAAATGACCGCATCGAATATTCCAAGATGCTCCGCCACGCCTCGCGCAATTCGCTCGTCCGCCGCAGTCGCCAGGATCAACTTGCGACCCATCTCCCGCTGCTCCTGGAGAAAACTGAGCACTTCCTTGCGATACGGCAGCATCGTCGGATTGACCTGCGTCACCTCGGCAACCTTACGCTTGAAATACGCCCTACCCCCAAGCAGCCACAGCGGGCAACGCAGTAGATCCCGGGGCCGGCGGGCCAACAGCGCCAGCGACTCCCAGAGCGTGTCGGTCTGCACCAGCGTTCCATCCAGATCAACGCACAGCGGTATTTGACCAACAGTCGGCTCAAACGGTTGTACTGACACGGCACCGACTGGACTCGCCTGTGAAACCGTGGAGGATTTCATTGCGCCATTCCTGTTGCCCCGCAACACCCGAATCGACGCTCACGATATGCACATCATTGCTTCAATTTAACCTATCGCGCAAGGTTGCAATATCAATAGGGAGTTTCCCTAGAACAGGTAAGCGTCTATCCACGTCGTTCACCCGCTTGCCCCTGCCAGGCTGTCCAACCCGATGCAGAAATGCGCCGGTGATTCACGGCCAACCCATTCCCAGCACAGGAGGAGAATGGGTAGAGAATGCGTACGTTTATACGGCCTTGCTCCGCCGGTGCGGGAACCGAAGTAGGAATGCTCTTTCCGATGAAATCTGCGTCAAGCAGAGCAGGCCGACGCCCCATACCCACCATCTGCGTTGGCCCGGCGAATTGCCGGCCCGACCATCAACAATTCTCCCGCAACCCACTATCACCATTATGGACGGCCGAGAAGAAGCAATTGTCGTGAGAGTCTCCGAACAAGGGGAGGTCCTTCTGGTCATTGGGCCCGACTACGGCGTCGGGGCAACAATCATCTCCATGCAACCCGAGCAAATCGATGGCATCGTCCGCTCGCTGCAGAAGGCCAAAATCGAAGCCCTCCAACTTCAAAGAAAATAGAGAGTCCGTCCGTATAGGTTCCTCTCTGCATACCCTCTTTCGTCGCACACCCCGTCCGTGGCCCGATCTCCCTTCACTCCACACCTGGCAACAGCCCGCGAGCCTGCCGTATTCCCGGTGCATTTCAAACGGTCAGCTCTATTCTGTTCCCCTCCGGGTCGAGGATGACGCTTTCGTAGTATCCATCTCCGGTGCGGCGAGGCCCATTCACGACTGCATAGCCATCGGCACGCAGTCGGGCCGTCAGATGATCAACCGCGGATTCCGAGCCGAGTGCGAAGGCAATATGGAAGCGACCCATACAAGGGCCATCCAAGATCGCCTGGGTCTGGCCGGGCATTCGCATGACCTCAAGACGCGCACCGCCGGATGGAAACGTGAGGAAATAGGACTCAAACGCCTTGCTTGGGTTGGTGTACTTCTCGCTGGCCACCGCTCCGAAATAGGTCACGTAGAAGCTCCTCATCCGCTCCAGATCCGAGGCCCACAGAGCGACATGCTCGATTTTGCTTTGCATCGCCCATCTCCTTCTATGCCGCTCCATTCTCGATGCCGGGCACTCCAAGCCCAGAAGCCCGCATCGGCGTGGCGTCGCGGAGCGTCTGTAACCCTGAGATTACGAGGATAGCCGCGGTTCGATGTCCAGCCCGTCTTCATCACAGGCCCCGGCCACATGCATAAGCTTCGCCTCCTGCACTCGTAGCGGACACAATCGCCACCTTTCCCGGCATGGTCCGCCCCCTGCTCGCAATGGCCCAAGCAACTTGCCACCGGAGCAAACAAGAAAACTACGAGCATCGCCTTGGCGGGAAGGATGATTCCGGGCACCGTCGGGTGCGGCAACATACCCAACGAGCCAGCCTCAACCGTTAAGTTGCGGACTTGTGCAGCCGGTAGGAAGGAACTGGGTTATGTTTGAGCTTGGGTATAGCCGAGCCCCCAACAGCATCCCAAAACGGAAGACTCCGTTTTTTATCGGACGTCTTGGGCCGCTCTGCCGCCGTTCTGCAAGTGCGTTAACTAACCGATAAGAATGGGTTTACAACTAGGGTGGTCGACGGGGCTCGAACCCGCGACCCCAAGGACCACAACCTTGTGCTCTGCCAACTGAGCTACGACCACCGTGAATGGGCTTATTGTGTACTAACCCCCACCCCTCTGTCAATATGCGGGCAACACTTCCCACCTCAGGCAGTCGCACACAGGCCCAGCCTTTTATGTAACTTACCTCGCACCGCCCCGATTCCCTGCATTATTTGCATAAAAAGCGGACATTTTCCAACCATATTCCCCGCCTCGGCGTCTATCTATACAAACGAGTTTCGAAACCGTAAAAGCCCGATGATCATGCCTCAGCAACCACGGGTTTTGAAATGAGTTCTAAGGGAAGTGCCGCGATATTGTCGATCTTCGCTTGACAGCGAGTAGAATGAACTATAGCGTGCGGGAGCTCATCGAGTGATCAACTCCGCAATCGTTTATGAGTCGATCGAGTCGTCTTGATCGATTAGGCTATATTGCCGATAGCGACTAACAATGGCCCAGTCTGACAGCTATGCCAGTGGCTTGAATTCCAGCCTCGACAGCGAGGTTGGTAAGGTCGTCGTTGAGCTTGGTCTCGCCACCAAAACCGAGGTCGAGTTCTGCCGCGAACAGCAAAAGCAGTCCTCCGATCCCAACCAGCGCAGCCTGGCCGACGTCCTCATCGAGCATAGCTTCATCACCGTCAATCAAGCCAAGCGCATTCGCAGCTCCCTCGAAGACCGCCGCCGCAACCAGATCCCCGGCTATCGCCTCCTGGAAAAACTCGGCAAAGGGGCCATGGCCACCGTCTACAAGGCCAAGCAGGAATCCCTCGACCGCATCGTCGCCATCAAGGTCCTGCCCAAGAAAATGAACGACAACACCGAGTTCGTCGAACGCTTCTACCGCGAAGGTCGGGCGGCGGCTCGTTTGTCCCATAACAACATCGTCCAGGCATACGACGTCGGCTATTCCCCCGAGGGTTACCACTACTTCGTCATGGAATATGTCGAAGGCAAAACCCTTTACGACATCATGCAGCCTCCCCCCGTCGGCGACGGCCGGGCATTCTCCGAGGCCGAGGCCCTCGACATCATCATCCAGATCTGCGAAGCCCTCGCCCATGCACACGACCGTGGCCTGATCCATCGCGACGTCAAACCCAAGAACATCATCCTCACCCCCCAGGGTGTAGCGAAGCTCACCGATCTGGGTCTGGCCCGCGCCATGGACGACAAAACCGCTGCCGAAAGCGAGGCCGGCAAAGCCTACGGCACCCCCTACTACATCAGTCCCGAACAAATCCGCGGCGAGGTCGATATCGACTTCCGCTCCGATATCTACTCCCTGGGAGCCACCCTCTACCATCTGGTGACCGGCCATCCCCCCTTCGAGGCCGAGACTCCCACCGCCGTCATGCACAAACATCTCAAGGAACCCCTGGTTCCTCCCGACCACATCAATACCGCCCTCTCCGCAGGGCTTTCCGAAATCGTGGAAGTGGCAATGGCCAAGAAACGCGACGACCGCTACGCCCAGACACGCGACATGCTCGAAGACCTGCAGGCCGTGCGCCGGGGCGAGCCCCCCGTCCATGCCCGCCGCGAAGTCAACATCGACGTCCTGGCCAAGATCGAAGAAACCGGCAAGACCGTTGATCTGGCCCCCGCTCAAGCCTTTGATGGCGAAATCTGGGATAACCCCAAGTTCGCCGTCTGGGTCCTGGCCGCCCTCTGCGCCTCCGTCCTGATCAACGTCCTCCTCCTGGTCCTCATCCTCAGCCGCTGACCTCCTTCCCCCCACGCTCTTCGATTGTCAATCAATCGCGAGATTTCTCCTTCGCCATCCGCCTTAACGACACGCTTGCGGTTTCGCGGCCCCAACCCCGCCCCGTCGCCGTTACTCCGTCACTCCGTCACTCCGTCACTCCGTTACCCCCTCACATCCTCTTCGCCCCCGCTTCCCATCGTGCCTGCCCGCCTCCCGTATGCTATCCTGTCACCATGCCCACGCGTCTAGCATTCATCGGAACAGGCATCATGGGAGCCCCCA
>JBLNDH010000102.1:0-7133 GCA_050261455.1 Bacillota bacterium | reverse complement strand
TCTGCATTCACCGTCCCGCATCCCTCGGCCGTCTTCAGTCGCTCCAATTGGTATCCCATATCCTGCTCCACCAGAGGTCTTTTATATCGCGTTTCCTCACGTCCCTACACCCTATCCCCCGCGTAGCGCCCAACACACCCCCAACCGGGGGGGGGGGGGGGGGCGCGCCGGGGGGCGGGGCCCCCCACCGCGGGGGATAGGGTGGAGGGACGTGAGGAAACGCGAGAGAAAAGACCTCTGGTGGAGCAGGCTATGGGATACCAATTGGAGCGACTGAAGACGGCCGAGGGATGCGGGACGGTGAATGCAGAGGAGATGAGGCAGCGGATCGAGCGGTTGAGAGGGGTTGAGGGAGCCCGGCTGCGGCGGATGTGGGCGTACTACCGGAATCCGATTCGCAGCTGCGCCGTCAGCGGGGAAAGTGGAGCGGAGCGGCCGTACCGACAGGCGCAAGAGTGGGGGTTGCCAGCGCGAATCACCGGAACGAAGAGCGGACGAGAGCTACTGGAAGGACAGGCCAGCGACGGGGTGACGCGTAAAGAGGTGGTCATCGAGAACGACATCGGGTGGCGAATCGACACGATGGTGGATTACCTGTTCGGCAAGCCATTGGTGATCCGCTCGTCGGCATCGGACCCGGAGCGGCGGGAGATCATCGACCGGCTCGTGCGGGCGATCATAGCGCACAACGGGGGATTGCTGTTCCTGCAGCAATTGGCGCTGCTGGGGGCGGTGTATGGATTTGTGGATGTGCTGGTGAAGCTGGACACCGAATGCTTCTATGGCGCGGGGTGGCCGAAGCTGATTACGGATGAGCAGACGCCGACCGGGCGGGGAGGATGCGGCCGGCAGGAACTGGGGGAGCCGCCGTTGGGGACGGAGGCGGCACAGATCCAGGGGTCGGCAGACGAACAATTGATCGGAGGGAAGGCAGGAGGGTCCGGGGGAAAGGAAGGCGACGAGCCCGCGACGTCGGCGGAGTCAACGACTTTGCCGGCGGAGGAGAGCAGTGGGGCCTCTCCTGATGCGGCCAGCGATCTTGCCGAAACGGGCGCGAGGAGACACTCGCTCGAAGCGCTGATCCAGCGCATCGCCCGGATGATTCGGCTGGAGATCGTGGAGCCGACGCGGGCTCTGCCCTTCCTGGCTGGCGAGGACTACCGAATCGTGGAGGCGTATGGGCAGGTGTATGAGAAGAAGTTGGTAGTGGGTAGTTGCCAGTGGCCAGGCAGTCGTTGTCAATCCGGGGAAAAGCGCTGGTGGGATCGGTTGATCCGGTCGGCGCGGGGGTGGATGGAAACGGAGATGAGCGGGGGGCGCAGGGGTGAGGAGATGGCGGTAGTGACGGAGATCATCACGGCCCAGGGGTGGCAGCGTTATGAGGACGAGACGCTGGTGGGCGAGGGGACCAACTCGCTGGGCGAGATCCCACTGGTGCATATCCAGAACAGCGCGTTGCCGTTTGAGTATTCGGGGGCGAGTGACGTGGAACCGCTGATTCCGCTGCAGGACGAGCTGAACACGCGGCTGTCGGATCGGGCCAACCGGATTGCGATGCAGTCGTTCAAGATGTACCTGGGCAAGGGAATCGAAGGATTCGCGGACCTGCCGGTGTCGCCGGGGCGGATGTGGACGACGGAAAACAGCGAGGCGGAAGTGGTCGAGTTCGGCGGGGATGCAAGCTGCCCCTCGGAGTCGCTGCACATCGCGGATTTGCGGGAGGCACTGGACAAGGTCAGCGGGGTGACGCCAATCGCGGCAGGTGCGATCAAGGATCGGATCGGGCGGTTGACCAGTGCGGCGGCCCTGCGGATCACGTTGATTGCGCTGCTGGCACGAACCGAAAAGAAGCGCACCACCTATGGGCTGGGATTGCAGCGGATGATCGAACTGTCGCTGGCGTGGCTGGATCGCGCGGGGGTGTTCCGCACGGATGTGGAGGAGCGGCGAGTGGAGCTGCACTGGCCCAGCCCGTTGCCGGAGAACACGCTGGAGCGACTGCAGGAAGCGGAGGCCAAGGCGAAGCTGGGAGTGCCCCGGGAGGTGGTGTTAAGGGAGCTGGGATACTGAGAAGTCTCCATAAGCAAATTCTAATGACGAAAGGAGGAATGTGATGAGTGAGGTGCACACTGACAATACGGGTGGAGCGGCGGGGGCCGAGGGAATCGGGTCGCCGCCAGCGGCAGCGATGCCGGCGCGGCAGGAGGTGGACCCCAGCGCCCGGCTGCACGAGATGGCGCGGGAGCTGATGCGGGCGAGGAATCGGCGATTGCTGATGGAGTATCTGCGATTGAGGCGATCGTTGAGGTAACTGGAGCGGACGGCGGCGAAAGCCGCCTGTACGAGAAGATCCGGCGAAGACAGACCAGGAAAGGAGAGAGGCCATGGCATTTACGGGGAAGGCAACGTATGCGGCAGGGGCGAACCTGCCGGAGATTGCGGAGGATGTGAGCGACCTGGTGGGACTCAGTTCGCCATTTGAGACGCCGCTGCTGGACGCCCTGGGCGATCCGGCGCGGCCGGCGAGGTCGACGGTACATGAGTGGCTGGAGGACACCCTGCTGCCCAACACGGCCACGGTGAATGATTCGACGTATACCAACGCAACGACCGACACGACATTTGGGGTGGATAACGCCAGCCGATTCCGTGTGGGAGACCAGATCCAGCTGGATGGATCCGGCGAGGTGATGCTGGTGACGGGCGTGGACAGCGGGACCAACACGCTGACGGTCATCCGCGGCTATGGCGGCACCACCGCCCAGGCGCTGGCCGATGCGAAAGTGGTTCGCATCCTGGGCAATGCGGCATTGGAAGGAGACGAGGCGGGAGCGGCGCGGTTCACCACGCGAAGCCGGCAGGTCAACTATACCCAGATCTTCTCGGCCAGCGTGGAGGTGAGCGGTTCGGAACTGGCGGTGCGGCAGGTGGGCGTGGCGGATGAGATGGATTACCAGAAACAGCAGCGGCTGCGCGAATTGCTGCGGGATCTGGAGAACTGCGTGATCAACGGCGTAGCGCCGGCGGCGACGCAGGCCGGTTCGGCCACGGTGCGCCGGACGATGCGGGGGATCATCGCATCGCTGAGCACGAACAAGTTCCAGCCGGGCGTGGGCTCATTCCCGGCGGGCACGTCGCTGTCGGAGGACCAGCTGAATACGGCCTTGCGGACCCTCTGGCAGAACAGCAGCGGGCAGGTGGACCTGATCGTGGTGAATGGCAAGCAGAAACGGGCCATCAATCAGTTCACGGCGACGAACCAGCGGTTCAGCGCCGAAGGGGAGATCTACAAGAACGTGGTGAGCGTGTACGAGAGCGACTATGGGGTATGTCGCGTGATTCTGAGCCGCTGGGTGCCGTCGGGGACGGTGCTGCTGCTGGACAGCAGCCGACTCGAGGTGATGCCGCTGGCAGGGCGGAGCTTCCATTTCAAGCCGCTGGCGGCGACCGGCGATCGCGAGGCGGGGCAGGTGATCGGCGAGTACACGATGGAACTGCGGAACGAGAGTGCCCACGGGATCATCCGGGGATTGGCGGCGTAAACGCCTGAGCAAAGGGGACACTTGGGCTCTCGTGGAGGGGAGGAGAGCCCCAAAAAGGAGGGGCGGCCGACCGCAAGGGGCCGCCCCTTCCTCGGGAGGGTCTGATGATATTCTGCACCGATGTGGATCTGTTGTATTGGGAGCCCAACGTGTTCCGGGACGCGGCCTTTGCATCACAACAGCTGCTGAGCGGAACCGGGAACCTGGATGGAACACGATTCAGCATTTCAGCCGGCTCGTTGACGGCAGCCCACGTGACGGCCGATCAGGTGATTGTGTTCAGTGGCACGCTAACGGGGAGCTATCCGATCGTACAGGTGAACGGCGCACTGGAGCTATCGCTGAGCGTGCTGTATGACGGCCTGCAGCAAGACGCAGTGGTGCCGAGCCCGGTGGGGATGGCCACCAATCTGACCTATGCCATCCGCACATTCTGGGCCCAGCGGAAGGTGGTCAGCGATCTGCTGATGCGAACGGCGGGTATCGATCCGGAAGCGGAGGATGCGGAGCGGCCGGAGGTCGTGAATGCCGAATCGCTGCGACGGCCGTGTGTCCTGGGGACGCTGCAGATGATCTACAGCGTGCTGGCGGCGGCGGCGTCGGATCCGGCTCAGCATTCGGTGAGGGCGGAGTTGTACGAGCGGCTGTATCGCCGGGCGATTAAGCAAACCCGGGTGGAATTGGACCTGGATGGAGACGGCCAGGGGGATGCAATGCGGCAATTGAATGTGCTGGAGTTGAAGCGGCGGTAAGCGAAGGCCGACGATGGAGGTGGGGAGGTGCTTATGCTCTGGGGATTCCTTGCAGAGGCGGGGCCATTAACCGATCTGACCAACCTGGGGGCGGCAGGGTTGATGGGGGTGATGTGGCTGTGGGAACGGCGTACGAGCCGGCAACGGGAGGATCAACTCGACGAGGCCCATGCGCGGATCATGGCCGATCGGGTGCAACTCGATCAGCTCATCGATGTGGTACGGCAGAACGCCGAGGCGCTGAGCCGGTTGAGTGCCACGCAGGAACAGGTATTTCGGCGGCTGGAGGCCAAACAGACGAGTTGACCGAAGGAGCGGCCATGGCCGGGAACTGACTTTGCAGGCGTTGCCAGCGGCACCCGAAAGGTCGCCAGGAACACTCCACATGCGGTTTGGAAACTACTTCTAGAATCGAACACGAAGACAGGAGGGTAGGATGATGCGATGGGCAGTGATGTTATGCGCGATGCTGGCCGGCGGCTGCACGTATACGGAAACGCAGATGCGACTGGTGGAGCAGGTGCAGCGAGGAGTGGAGCTGTGCAAACAGGCGCAATCGGAACGCAGCCAGATCATTGCGCAGTATCAGCAGGCACAGCGGGAACGACTGGACTCGGCTTTTGATGCGGATGTACGGCAACAGGCGGAGCTATCGGCCGATTGGGTGGTCGAACACCGCCGGGCATATACGTTGGCGTTGGATGGTTTGGCGCGGCAGCGGGCGGCCAGCGTTGAGGCGGAAGGCGTTGCCACGCGAAATCTCAAGGCGATGGAGGAGGCGTTGCAGCGGTTGCTGTTTCTGCAATCACTGCAATTGAAGTTGGTAAAGTGGGACGAATCCCAGAGCACGGGGCAATCGGCGGATCAGAGCAAGTGAGCGTGCAGGGAGGACGAGCCTCCGGGCGAGCCGCATTGATCGGCTCATGCCGGCTCGGCGGAAACCTCGCCCTCCTCACTGGCAGACACGAGGGAGGATTCACATGCTATCAATCAGTCTGAGAGATGAAGTTCAGAAAGCAGTATCGAGCGAGTGGAAGGCATTTGTCGAGCGGCATCCACGGCTGGCCGAGGTGATCGATCAGACCCTGTTGGTGGAACAGGCCACGACGAACCTGGCGGACGATTCGGAGTTCCGCGAAGCAATGGAGAACGCGGCCGTAGCCGGCGCAACCGCCCAGGCGCTGATCGACATGGTTCGACAGTTTGTTCAAGGGTGGCTGAAGCGGTTGATCTGATTCAAGCGGACTCAACGAGACGTGGATTCGAGACGGGCGTTTGGGCGAAGGCATTTTGCCCCGATGCCCGTTTTGCTTGGTAGAGACCGAGCTTGCATGCCGTGGCCATGCTAGGATACGGCAGTGCTGTTATGGCTGATATCGTCCTGACAACTCTGAACGCCAAGTATTTGCACGCCGCCTTCGGCTTGCGCTATTTGCTGGCGAACCTCGGCGAGCTGCGTTCGCAAGCGAGAATCCTCGAGTTCGACATCAACCAGCGGCCGCTGGATATGGTCGAGGTGATTGTTGCCCAAAACCCCCGAATTGTTGGCCTGGGGGTGTATATCTGGAATGTGGGGCCGGCAACACAACTGGTGGCGGAACTGAAGCGGGTTCGGCCGGATATTATCGTCGTGCTCGGTGGGCCGGAGGTGAGCCATGAGACGGACCCGCAGGAGATCGCTCGGCTAGCCGACTATGTAATCACCGGCGAAGGGGATTTGGCGTTTGCGGAGCTGTGCCGGAAGCTGTTGAGTGGTCAGCGGCCGTTGATAAAGATCATGGCGGCGGAGTTGCCACAGATGGAGCAGCTGGCGTTGCCGTACGAGTTGTACGAGGATCGCGATATCCACCAGCGGATCGTGTATGTGGAGGCGTCACGCGGCTGTCCGTTCCGGTGCGAGTTCTGCCTGTCCTCGCTGGAGATTCCGGTGCGGAATGTGCCGCTGGATCGGTTCCTGGCGGAGATGCAGAAGCTGCTGGATCGCGGGGTCAATCACTTCAAGTTCGTGGATCGGACGTTCAACCTGAATCTTCAGATCAGCACGGCCATTTTGGAGTTCTTTTATGCGCGATATCGGCCGGGACTGTTTCTGCATTTCGAGATGATTCCCGATCGGCTGCCGGAGGCGTTGCGCGAATCGATCAAGCGGTTTGTGCCAGGGTCGCTGCAGTTTGAGGTGGGCATTCAGACGTTCAACGAAGAGGTGGCCGCACGAATCAGCCGGCGACAGGACAATCGCAGGGTTGAAGAGAACCTGCGGTTCCTGCGGGACCAGACCGGCGTGTATGTGCATGCGGATTTGATCGTCGGATTGCCCGGGGAAGATATTGGCAGCTTCGCGGCCGGGTTCGATCGATTGGTGGGACTCTCGCCGCAGGAAATTCAGGTGGGCATTCTCAAGCGGCTGCGGGGAGCGCCGATTGCGCGGCATGACAAGGAATGGGCGATGGTATACTCGCCGTATGCGCCCTATGAAGTGTTGCAGACAAAGGTGGTGGATTTCGCAACGATGCAGCGGCTGCGGCGATTCGCCCGGTATTGGGACATGGTGAGCAACAGCGGGAATTTCATGGAAACCACGCCGCTGGTGTGGCGGAATGAATCGCCGTTCTGGTCATTCATGGCATTCAGCGAGTGGCTGCATCAGCGAACGGGACGGACACACGCCATTGCGCTGCAGACACTGGCGGAATTGGTGTTTGAGTATCTGTGCGAGCAGCGCGGGCAGGATCGGCACGCGGTGGCCGAGGCCTTGTGGCGGGATTACCAGCGTGGGGGACGGCGGGATGTGCCGACGTTTTTGCGGCCGTTCGTATCGGTTCAGAGCAGCAATCGGTAC
>JBLNDH010000101.1:0-8856 GCA_050261455.1 Bacillota bacterium | reverse complement strand
AAGTTGCCCGCCGCATCGATGGCCACCCTCGGATCGGTTTGGCTGTTGGCAGTGAACGTGTTGACCTGGAACTCGCCGCCCTGAGGCAGGCCCGCAGAGTTGTAGCGTTGGGCATAAATGCCCCAACCGCTGCCGTCCTGTCCCATGCTCTGCCAAGCGATGACGAAGCCCCCCTCGGGGCTCTTGGCGATGGCCTGGTAGCGTTGGTCGCCGGCGGTGGTCGTGTTCACGCGGAATTCCGAGCCCTGCGGGACGCCCGCAGCATTGTATCGCTGGGCGTAGATGCCCCCACTGTCGCCATCCTGCCGGTAGCTTTGCCAAGCCACCACAAAGTCGCCGTTCCGGTCCATCGCCAGCGAAGGCGTGAGCTGATCGGCTGGCGACTGTCCGCTGACGCGGAACTCATCGCCCAACGGCTCGCCGGCGCTGTTGAAGCGGCGGGCTTGAATGCAGTGGTCAGTGCTATCCTTGAACCAACTTTCCCAGGCGATGGTGAAATCGCCGGCGGCATCGACCCCGACGGCTGCATATTGTTGGTCGCCCACGATCCGCGTGGCGATCGGGAACGGATCACCCTGCGATACCCCGGCTGCATTGTAGTGCCTGGCCAGGAGATCCCAGCCATTGGCATAATCGCCCACATAGCGCCAGGTGATGACGAAATCGCCATTGGGCCCCACGCCGAGGGAGGGCGTATCGCATGAGACCCCCGTTGGACTGACCTGGAAGGCATTGCCCTGGGCTACTCCCGTCGAATCAAACCTGCACGCCATGACGCGTCGCTGCGTGTCAAGCCAGACGACCACAAAGCTGCCAGTCGTATCACACGCAATGGAAGGCGGGTTGTAGTAGGTTTCCACACTATCGCTGACGTAAATCTCGCTCCCCAGCGGCGTTCCCGCGGCATCGTATCGTTGCGCACACAGGCCGGCCTGGCTGCCGCTATTGGCGGGACGCATCCGTAGAATGACATATTGGCCATCCGGCACCATAGCTACCGCCGACGCATAGCCGGTGCCGATTAGGGTCTGGGGCCAGGTTGCACCTACGATCGTCGTAGGCACCGCAGTGCGGTTCCCCCAATCGATGCCGCTGAGCACCTGGCGGGCATCCAGGGTGATGGCTCTGGCTGGAACGGGGGTCCAGAGGTCCTGGCCCACCAACTGAATCGTGTACGTTCCCGGCGAAGCCACGCTGAGGCTATAACTGCCATCGGCTCTGGTGATCGCAGACGGTTCGCCGGCATCCAGCTGCCCATTGTTGTTCAGATCCGCAAAGACAACCCATGTGTTGAGCCCAGACTCCGCGGCATCGCGTAAACCGTCCCCATCGGCGTCCAAGTACACAATTCCCTGGATCGTCGGCAACCGCACCACGCCCGCATCCAGACGCATCGTCTGCCCCGCCACGGGCATAAAGGCCGCCGATCGCCCGGTAGCCTGGGCCACATCGCTGTCGGCGGCATCATCACTACCGACGTCCTGCGGCGCAAATGCATGGTCAGCTGGCAAATTCACCTGAACATAAACGGGAACGCCGGGCAAGACTTCATCGAACCGGTACGCTCCATCGCCGGCGGTGGTCGTGCTGGCGACTACCGCACCATCGGCGTTGAAGAGGTCGATTCTTACGCCAGCGAAACTCGCTTCGCCGGTGTCCTGCAGGCCGTTGCCATTGGCATCACCCCAGATCCGACCGTGGATCGCAGCAGGCTCATCGGAGATACCGTACCTCTGTGCCATGATCGTGCCATAGTTGTAGTAGGGAGAAATTGGCAGCGGATTGCTCCAAGTGACGATGAACCCTCCCGGCTGAAGGGCGACGTAAGGACTTGCCTGTTCGCTATAGGTATGCGTGTTGGCGCGGAATTCATCCCCCTGCGGCTGTCCATCCGCGGAATAGAATTGAGCGTATATTCCATCTCTGCTGCCGTCCTGCCAGTAACTGGTCCAGGCGATGACGAGTTCCCCATTCCCGGTCATGGCTATCGAGCCAAGGGTTTGATCGTCAGTTGTTTCGGTATTGGCGCGAAACTCCCCGCCCAAAGGATGCCCGCTCGCGTCGTAGCGCTGAGCGTAGACTCCATCTCCGTCGCCATCCTGGCCGTCGCTGTTCCACGCGATGGTAAAATTGCCGGCGGAATCCGCGGCCACCATTGGTTGGACTTGATCGCCGTCTGTGTAACTATTGACCCGCCACACGCCTGAGGAGGTCCCAGCGGCGTCGATCCGCTGTGCCCAGACATCGCGGGGGTGGGCGCTTACTCCCTGTCCATTGTCCCAAGCGGCCACCAACGACCCATCTGGCGCCAGGGCGATTGCCAGATTCTCCGGAGGCTGCGTGTTAGTGGCGCCCAACTGGATAGTGCTTCCCTGCGCTTCGCCGGCAGCGTTGTATCGCCGGGCGAGCAGGGTGTACTCCGTGGAGTTCCGCCATCCTATCGCATATTCGCCTGACGGAGCCATCGCAATAACCGGATTCCCCAGTGCAGTCCCTCCGACCAGGCTCACGGCAAACTCATCCCCCTGCGGAAGGCCCCCGGCGCTGAACTGCCGGGCAAGAATTCCGGCGCTGCTGCCGTTCTGCGAGGGGCGATACCAAGCTACGACGAAATCGCCATCCGCATCCATTCCCAGGGAAAAGGACTTCGTAAACTGCGGAATTGGGCCAACGTTGACTTGAAAGGTGTCTCCTTGGGGCTTGCCCAAGGCGTCGTAGCGTTGGGCCAAGATGGCATTCGACGTTCCCCAAGCCAGGACGAAGTCTCCCTCAGCATCCGCAGCGATACTGTACTGGTACAAAGGACCGCTACCCGGCAACGACATCTCCGGCCCCACCGGCCCCGCCACACTCAAGTGCACCCGCGGCTCCAGAGGTTCAATTGGGCAACCTATGCCGGCCGCGGTCCGTTCCCAGGCTCTGGCCAAGATCTGACGACTGTATCGACGTCCCTTGCGTGATGCCCATCCACCTGCCTTGGCCACAAACCCTCCTCCGCCCGCCGTGGGACTGCAACCGATGCCAATCGCTGATGCCCATGGCTCGCGGCGAGCCCCCATGGCCCACACACCCCAAGCCAAGCTCAACTATAGCCCAGATTCCCACTTATGCAATTTGCCGTTCTCAACGCCCAAGGTCCGGTAAGTCGCCGCCGTCACTGGGGTGAGGGCAGGTCCACTGCCCCGGCTTGCCTCCAACGAAGAAGGTCCATGACCTGCTGGTTGATGTAGTTGCGGCACCAGCCCTGGTCGATCATGGCCGGTCGCACGGCCTTGAGCTTCAGCGGCCCGAACTCCGCGGCCGACGTCGGCCCATACAACCGGCGCAGCGGTCCCAGCAGAGCCCGGTAGTTCCCTGGCTCTCGGGTGGGCGTGCCATCGGCCCGGCGATAGTACAGCCGTTGCGGCTGTTGCGCAGGTGGCAACGGAAAGCACGCTTTTCCTCTTTGGCGCAAAAAAGAACCCGCAGGAAAGAACGCACTTTCAAGCCTGCGGGTGCACTTATTGTTTGCTCCCAATGCGGCGGTTGATCAGAGCTGGTAGTTAACCCCGCAATAGAGCCACTATTTACTTCGACGGATGGGGCTGCGAACCTTCAACGGATAGCAGAAGGCGTGTTGACGATGCCCCTATAGGCGGGTGGATTTACTTTGAAATCCAGTTCCAAGCGGTGTGGCAGCAATCGACTATGTAACCGAAGGCTTGAAGGAAGCAGCATAATGTCACTACGGACCCAGCAACCCATTTACCATATCGCCAAGCGACAGCCCGAATCGAGACGCTTTCAACCTTGGCGACACCTGCCGGCGTAATGGAGACGGTATCACCTCCGGTTACCTCCGGCTCTATCACTTCAAGCCCATTATCATAGCCAGGGAACAGAGCGGGTTTACTTTGTTCTATCCATCCTAGTTTTTCAGCGCGTTCAACAATGGCATCCACTCGCTCCCGGTCTTCCGGGTAATCGTATTGACTAACCCAGATCGAAATGTCGCCACCCGTTCGCCCATAAAGCCACTTCAGGAACTCCAAAGCGTCCTGTTCCGATGCGGTTTTCACTCGTTCTTCAGCCAGTTGTACCATAGAACTCCTTTTGTTAAGGGGTTAATCTGCCTCCACCGAAGTGGTAGTTCAGCTTGAAGTTGTAAGGCAGTATTCTACCAGAAAGGTCTGTAAATTGCAAATGTATGCGCAAAAGAAAAGCCCCGGAGGCGATCCGGGGCTTCGGAGGGGCTGTCTACCACTGGAACATCACCGCCAGAATATCACGATGTACATAGCAAGCCAGAACCAAGCGGCGGTGCTGACGATTTCATAGAGGATCAGTGGATTTAATAGCGGTCTGTATAGTTCCACTATGCAATCGTCTTTTTTCTCCATCCATACGAGAAGCGCCTTATCCGCTGGCGATAACGCTTGCATTTCCTCTTGGGTGTCTTCTTGCGGCTCCTCTGCCGCCCTCTTTTTGCTTTGCATCAATCTAGCTACGCGCAATGCTACGCTATGGAGGTGAACTGTATAAAGTCGCAGCAATGTCAGCATCCCCAGGGTGAACCATTGCGCAACCAAATGTCCAGTGCTTCCGCTGCGGGCAAGCTTAGCCACCTGCAAGCCGGTCACGACAATTCCCAATGCGGTAAGCGCATCAACGACGACAAAACGAAGAATCCGGTCTATCAGAGGCTTCTTTGCTTTGTACTGCGATTTAGCATACGCTTGTACCCACCAGATGACGGCTAAGCAGATTGCTCCAGAGACAGTTTGTAGCACTGGTCTAAAGAAGTCCCACATTCCCATTCCCTTTCTTTGCCGCAATTGTACTGGTCTGCTGTCGCAATCCTAATGGAATGCGGCGGTCTGTACCTACTTCTTCACGAATGCGTGAAGCATGTTGCCAATCGCTTCCGACAACCTGACATCGTTGGCACAGGTGGCAGCGAGGAGAGCCGCAACGAGGAAACTTAAGAAGCCCTCTTTGCCGCAGGCGAAACCGGCAATGGCAGTAATGGAGAAGATAGCAGCCAGTAGACGGTACATGATTATGGCTGTAGCCCGGTCTTTGCTGGGGGGCATACTTCTAGACCGCTCTTTCTTCGGGGGCTGTTGCATAGTGCTTCTTTGCACCTCCGGTTCATTGTTACGCGTATATCACATGCTCGGTGTCTCGGTCGAGTGTACGAGAAAAAGAGGGACCTATTCAAAAAGAACCCGCCCTTAGTCAGTCTTTCAACCCTGGTGCGGCAGGGCAGCAGCCTTCTTGAATGCCGCTTAGCAAGGTATCACTCGTTTGCGGTGGTTCAAGGGGTAGAATGGATTGGCGCGAGAATACGGGATAGGCGCAGCCCATTGGAATAAAAAAGCCACGTTTTGCAAAACGTGGCTTCTATGGGCTTCGGTCTGTCCTGCTGGCTACTTGGCTTTCTGCTGGTGTTCTTCCCATGCCTTCTCTAGTTCGTCGGGGGAGAGGTGCTCGTGGCTTTGGCAGAATTGTTCCATTTCTGCGATTTGTTTATCGGCTTCTGTCTGCTCGAAAAGGGGCTGTAGTCGTTGCAGTAGGGTTTTCAAGGCTTCGGCAAGCTTATGCCATGCCTTGAAGCAAGCCGAGGCCTTCAAAGTAAAGGTGGAGCATCTTGTTCAAGCCAAGCTGACCGGCATTATGGACGGCGAGGTGTCCCGTTGGCTTGCAGATCTGGATGACGATCTCTATGCCAAGTTGGCGGGAGTCGGGCTGGTTGCCGAACGGGAATCGACACAACTGGGGCCTTGGCTGGAGAAGTTCATGGCCGGCTACTCCAAAAAGCCCCAGAGCCGGCGGAAGATGCAGTTGACGGTTGACAAGCTGCTGGCATTCTTCGACCCAGCGACTCCCTTTCGGAAGATCACGCCCGATCAGGCCGCCGATTGGCGGCAATCGCTGGCAAACGGCAACAGTGAGGCCAGTGTGAAGGTCCACTGCGGCAACGCCAAGACGATCTTCAATGAGGCCGTGCGCCGGGGACTGGTAAAGGAATCACCCTTCCGCTTCCTCAAGAGCGGGGCGACATCTTCTGCCAATGATCGCTACGTCACCCCCGAGGAGATTGAAGCAGTTCTGACCGCCTGCCCAAACCACGAATGGAAGCTGGTATTTGCCTTGGCCCGCCTCGCGGGGTTGCGGACGCCGTCGGAAACTCATCTGTTGACCTGGGCGGATGTGGACTGGGAACGGTCCCGGCTCACCGTCCGCAGTCCCAAGACCGAACGGTTCGACGGGCAGGGACAACGGATGGTGCCGATCACGCCCAGGCTAATGCAGGTCCTTCAGGACGCCTTCGATGCGGCCCCCGAGGGACAGCAACGGCTGGTGACCATCCGGGGCGGTTATCTCCGCAGGAATGCCGGAGATATCGTCAAACGGGCGGGAGTTGAGGCGTGGAAAGACATCTTCCAGACCCTCCGCCGATCCTGTGAGAAGGAATGGGCAATGGTCCACCCCCAATATGCCGTGAGCAAGTGGATTGGTCACAGCATCACCGTGAGCGGGAAGCACTACGCCAATTCCGTACCCGATGAGCTGTTCGACAAGGCGGCCCAAATGGACGGCACAGGCGCGGCACGAAATCCGGCACGGCAACCGGCGGAAACGCAAGAAAAAGAAGGGAAAGCAAAGGAAACGTTTACCCCCTCTAACGACGGAACCCCCGGAAATACCGAGGGTTCCAACACTTGCGATCTGTCGCAGAATCGGGGTTGCGGGATTCGAACCCGCGACCTTCAGACCCCCAGTCTGACGCGCTAAACCAAGCTGCGCTAAACCCCGGGCCAAAATTGGTGGAATTGATCGGCGAGGGTCGGCGATCAATCTCACTTACACCAGCATAAGCCGGGCCCGGTAGAAGTCAACCACTCGGGCATTGCGGAGTTGAGGTAATTCGGGTCGGTGATGGCCGTTTGAAACCGACAGTGGCTCTGTTATTGTACGGGGCCAAAAGGAATAGAGGTTATTTGTCCATGAAAGTTCTTGTGATCGGATCTGGCGGGCGTGAGCATGCATTGGCTTGGAGATTGGCTGAGTCTCCCCGAGTGACGGGATTGTTTGTGGCTCCGGGGAATGCGGGGACGGCGCAGGTGGCGGACAATGTGAAGCTGAACCCGTTGAATTTCCGCGAGGTCAGCGACTTTATCCGGAAAAATGGCGTCGAGTTCGTGGTCATCGGGCCCGAAGATCCCTTGGCGGCGGGGTTGGCCGACCATGTGCGGGGGATGGGGCTGCCGGTGTTTGGGCCTTCGAAGGAAGCAGCCCAAGTTGAGGCCGACAAATGGTTTGCGAAGGAATTAATGCGTCGGCAGGCAATCCCGACGGCCGAGGCGAGATCGTTTACGGATGCCGACGCGGCAGATGAGTATGTTCAGCGGCTAGGGGGAGCTTGTGTGATCAAGGCGGCGGGGCTGGCCAAGGGCAAAGGGGTGACGGTCTGCTATCGCACGCAAGATGGCTTGGAGGCGATCGACACCATTATGCGGAAGCGGGTCTTTGGGGAGGCCGGCGGCCGCATTGTGGTGGAAGAGAAACTGTCGGGACCGGAGGTCTCGATCTTGGCACTGGTGGATCGGACGTCGATTTATGTGCTGGAGAGTTCGCAGGATCACAAGGCGGTGGACGATGGAGATACGGGGCCGATGACGGGTGGGATGGGGGCTTATTCGCCAACGCCGGTGATCACCAATTCGGTGCTGACGCAAATTGAGCGGGAGATTCTCATCCCCGCAGTGGATGGTCTGCGGCGGGATGGGATCGATTACAACGGCGTACTGTATGCCGGGCTGATGCTTACCGGCGGCGGGCCGCGGGTACTGGAATTCAACTGCCGGTTTGGGGACCCGGAGACGCAGCCGTTGATGATGCGGCTAAAGTCGGATCTGCTGGAGGTGCTCTTGGCGGTAGCGGAGGGACGGCTGCACAAGATGGATCTGCAATGGGATCCGCGGCCGGCGTTGTGTGTCATTGCAGCCAGCGGCGGGTACCCGGGGTCTTACAAGACCGGGGTTCCGATCACGGGGATTGAGAAGGCCGATGCGCTGCCGGATACGAAGGTGTTCCACGCCGGGACGAAACTGGTGGATGGGAAAGTGGTTACCGATGGTGGGCGCGTACTGGCGGTGACGGCGCTGGGCAAGACGATTGCGGATGCGCAGCGGCGGGCGTATGAGGCGATGGAACTGATCCATTTTGAAGGGATGCACTATCGGAAGGATATTGGATATCAGGCCATTCGAATGGGAAAGTAGGAATTGGTTCTTTGTGGTTGGCGGTGGTCCGGAAGTTGAGGTCGGGCCCACGGGAGACCCCCAGTGAGTACACGGGGGACCGCTGTGGGACCACCGGCGGACCACCGTGAGCACACCGTGAGCACACCGAGGGCCGGGAGGTGGGGAAAGGGTAAGGGATTCACAGGCTTGCGAATTGTGGCGATGTTCTCGGCATTGTCGCTCGTTGGGGGCGATGCCAACAACACGGGGCGATGCCAGATGTCCAGCGCAGCAGGCGGCGACAGGGACGACATGGAGATTGCTCAGCCGTGAGCATCCCGCATGGAGCATAACTGACCCGCCCGCAGAATTACAGTTAGGCCCTGACCGAATCTATTCACACCCGTAAGGAGGCTTTCCGCAATGGACATCCCACGGATATTCAACATCACTGAAAGTGCTCACCGCATCCACAACCCGATCACACCCGAAAAGCTTGCCACTCTCGGCGCGGCGCTGCGTCTGGAATCGGGGGCCCGAGTGCTCGACCTCGGCAGCGGTTCGGGGGAGATGCTGTGCACCTGGGCACGCGATCACGGCATCATCGGCACCGGCATCGACATGAGCC
>JBLNDH010000100.1:0-4378 GCA_050261455.1 Bacillota bacterium | reverse complement strand
CCATGCCTCCGACCTATGGCCCAGATCTTTCCCCCGAGCATGAACGCCATCGCCAGAGTGTCCATCTTTGGCGGCCTTCTTCTCATCATCGTCGCCGTCTGGGCCGCCGCCGAAGTCTACGTCTCCCCTTGGAACACCGGCGTCAGCCGCGTCGTCCAGCAGCCTGTACCATTCAGTCACGAGCACCACGTCAGCGGCCTTGGCATCGATTGCCGTTACTGCCACACCTCCGTTGAAACCTCCTACTTCGCCGGCATCCCCCCCACCCACACCTGCATGACCTGCCACTCCAAGATCTGGACCAACGCCGCTATTCTCGAACCCGTTCGCTCCAGTTGGGCCACCGGCACTCCCATCCATTGGAATCGCGTCTACAACCTCCCCAATTTCGTCCACTTCAATCACGCCATCCACATCAACAAGGGAATCGGCTGTTCCACCTGCCATGGCCGGGTCGATCAGATGCCTCTCACCTGGCAGGCCAACCCCATGCTCATGCAATGGTGCCTCTCGTGTCATCGCAACCCCGAGCAGTTCATCCGCCCCCGCGAAGAAGTCTTCAACATGAACTGGCAACCACCTCCTGATCAACTCGAACAAGGCGCCAAACTCGTCCAGCAATACAACGTCAACAAGAAGCAGCTCACCAACTGTTCCGTCTGCCATTACTAACTCATGTCGATCGACCACGAACACCTCGGGCACGCCCCCAACCGCACTCGCCTCTCCGGCCTCGCAGGCAAAAAGTACTGGCGCAGCCTTGAAGAGCTGGCCCAAACCCCCGAATTCGAGGCCTTCCTCGAAGCCGAATTCCCCGAACAGGCCTCCACTTTTCACGACCCCCTCAGCCGCCGCACCTTCATGAAGCTCATGGCCGCCTCCTTCGCTCTCGCCGGCCTCACCGGATGCCTCGAACGCGGCGACGACAAAATCGTCCCCTATGTGGATGCCCCCGAGCAGGTCGTCCCCGGCAAGCCCCTCTACTTCGCCACCGCCATGCCCCTCTGGGGCTACGGCATGGGTGTGATCGTTGAAAGCCACGAAGGCCGGCCCACCAAAATCGAAGGCAACCCCCGTCATCCCGCCACCCTCGGCGCCACCAATCCGTTCCTGCAGGCCTCCGTCCTCACCCTCTGGGATCCCGACCGCGCCCAAACCATCACCCAAGCCGGCCAGGTCAGTGTCTGGGACCGTCTCCTCGATCAGTTGAACCGCCGCCTGGCTAAGATGCAGGAAACCCACGGCAAAGGCCTGCGCATCCTCACCGGCACCATCACCTCCCCCACCTTCGTCAGCCAGATGCAGCAACTGCTCAAGCAGTACCCCGAGGCCCGCTGGCATCACTACAACCCCGCCAGCCGCGACAGCGCACGCCAAGGCTCCCAACTCGCCTTCGGCCAACCGGTCAACACCGTCTACCACTTCGACCGCGCCCAGCGCATTCTCTCGCTGGACTCCAACTTTCTCTTCGACCAACCCGGCAGCCCGCGCTACGCCCGCCAGTTCATCGACCGCCGTCGCATCCGCTCCCCCAAGACCACCGACGGCAACCCCACCGGCATCGGCCAACTCGAAATGAATCGCCTCTACATGCTCCAGAGCACGCCCGTGATCACCGGTGCCATGGCCGACCACCGCTTGATCATGCCCGCCAGCCGAATCGAACCCGTCGCCCGCTACATCGCCGCCCAGCTTGGCGTGCCCGGCGCCCAAGCATCGCCTCTGCCCTCTCAAGAGCAAACCCAGTGGATCGCCGCCTTGGTGCGAGATCTCAAACAGCACGCCGGCTCCAGCCTCGTCGTTCCCGGCGAATTCCAGTCGCCCATGGTCCACACCCTGGCGCATGCGATGAACCAGACCCTGGGCAGCGTGGGCAAAACCGTCACCTACACCCAACCCGTCGAAGCCCATCCCGACAACTCCATCGACTCCCTGCGTCAACTCGTGGCCGACATGGACGCCGGCCAGGTCGACACCCTCATCATCCTGGGCATCAACCCCGTCTACAACGCCCCTGCCGATCTCGACTTCACCGCCGCCCTGCAGAAGGTCAGCCTTCGCATCCACCAGAGCCTCTACTACAACGAAACCTCCTTCTATTGCCACTGGCACATCCCCGAAACGCACTACCTCGAATCCTGGAGCGACGTCCGGGCATACGATGGAACCGCCTCCATCATCCAGCCCCTCATCGCCCCGCTTTACCAGAGCCGCTCACCCCACCAACTGCTATCCGCCCTCTTGGGCAACCCCGATTCCAGCGGCCTGGCATCCGTCCAAGGCCACTGGCAGCAGCAACTCCAACAGCGAGACTTCAACGCCTTCTGGACCGATGCCCTCCGCACCGGCGTCATCCCCAACACCGAGATGCCATCCGCCCAGGTGAACGTACAATCCGATTTCCTCACCAGGAACCCCGGCCCCTCCACCGTCCCCTCCGACCAGACCCTTGAAATCATCTTCCGCCCCGACCCCACCCTCTGGGACGGCGAATTCGCCAACAATGGCTGGCTACAAGAACTCCCCAAACCCCTGACTAAGCTCACCTGGGACAATCCCGCGTTAATCAGCCCCGCCACCGCCCGCCGCCTCGGCATCGAAAGCGAGCAGTTCATCACGCTCCGCGATGGCAATCGCGACCTGCGCATCCCCGTTTGGATCACCCCCGCCCACCCCGACAATGCCCTCTCCCTCTATCTGGGTGGCGGCCGCCAACGCGCCGGACGCGTCGGCACCGCAACCGCCGACGGTGGCGGCTTCAATGTCTACACCCTCCGCACCTCCGCCAACCCCTGGGTCGCCCGCGACGCCACCGTCGAACCCACTAGCCACCGCTATCGCCTCGCCGGCACCCAGAATCACCAATTGATGGACGCTCCCATCGAAGAGTTGATCCGCGTCCACCCCATCAGCCAATTCGCCGAAGAACTGAATCGCCCCGGCCCGCCCCCCGTCAACACGCAGGAAAAAGATTCCGAAAAAGGCCGCCTCTCCATTTACCCCGGCTGGGACTATTCCACCGGCCACCAGTGGGCCATGGAAATCGACAACAACGCCTGCATCGCCTGCAACGCCTGCGTCATCGCCTGCCAGGCCGAAAACAACATCCCCATCGTCGGCAAGAGCCAGGTCCTCAACAGCCGCGAAATGCACTGGATCCGCATCGATACCTATTACGAAGGCGCCCCGGACGAAAATCCCAACACCTACTTCGAACCCGTCCCGTGCATGCACTGCGAAACAGCCCCCTGCGAAGCGGTCTGCCCCGTCGGCGCCACCAGCCACAGCGCCGAAGGCCTCAACGAGATGACCTACAATCGCTGCGTCGGCACCCGCTACTGCTCCAACAACTGCCCCTACAAGGTCCGACGCTTCAACTTCTATCGCTACAGCGACAACCTGCCCGGAGGCCCCATCGGCCATAATCCCAACGTCACCATCCGCGCTCGCGGCGTCATGGAAAAATGCACCTACTGCGTCCAACGCCTCAACAGCACCCGCATCAACCTCAAGGTCCTCCAGGTCCAGCATGAAGCCACCCACAACCCCGCGGAAAAAGCCTCCGCACGCCAGCAAATGGACCACCTGATGAGTTCCCTGACCACGGCCTGCGCCCAAGCCTGCCCCACCCAGGCCATCATCTTCGGCGACCTCAACTGGCGATTTGCCAACCCACAGGGAACCGAACGCCGCAGCGACGTCTATCAACTAAAACAGCAGCCCCAGAACTTCGGCATCCTGACCAGCCTCAATACCATCCCGCGAACAACCTACTTGCCCAAGTTCTTCAATCGGAATCCTGAGATCCCCACGGAGCACCCCAATGACTGATCCGTCCAAAGCAACACTCCCCATCGATCGCGAAGAGCCGGTCATCGCACCGGGGTACACCTATCAGGATGTCACGGAGGAAATCAGCTCCATCGTCCTCACCCGTCCCACCGGCAAGCTCTGGTACCTGGGCTTCGGCCTGGCCTTCCTCTTCGTCCTCATCCTCAACGCAGCCATCATCTACCTCTTCCTGCAGGGTATCGGCATCTGGGGCGTCAACATCCCCGTCGCCTGGGGGTTCGCCATCGTCAACTTCGTCTGGTGGATCGGAATCGGCCACGCCGGCACCCTCATCTCCGCCATCCTCCTCCTGCTCCACCAGGAATGGCGCACCAGCATCAACCGCTTCGCCGAAGCCATGACCCTCTTCGCCGTCGCCTGCGCCGGCATGTTCCCTCTGCTTCACCTCGGCCGCCCCTGGTTCTTCTACTGGCTGCTTCCCTACCCCAACGTCATGCAACTCTGGCCCCAGTTCCGCAGCCCCCTCGTCTGGGACGTCTTCGCGGTCAGCACCTACTTCACCATCTCGCTGATCTTCTGGTACGTC
>JBLNDH010000099.1:0-4590 GCA_050261455.1 Bacillota bacterium | reverse complement strand
GCGTGCGGCGGCACTTGATAAAGGTGCAGGCGGTGCTGCGGCCGATGGTTCGGGGGGTGTCGTTTACGCGGCCGGAGAATCTCCATCTAACGCTGAAGTTCCTGGGGGAAGTGGCGGACAGCAAGGTCAAGCTGTTGTGCGACGCGTTGGAGGCAATGGAGCCGAGCGGGCACGTGGAGTTGACGGCGGATCAATTGACGTGTTTCCCGGAGCGTGGGGCAATTCGCATCATCGGGGCGGGAATGCAGACGCCGCCGGAACTGCTGAAGTTGGTGTCGCAGATCGAGGGGACTTGCAAGACGCAGGGATTTCGGTTGGAGGGGAGGCCTTATACGGCGCATATCACGCTGGCGCGGGCGAAGGATGTCTTGGCACCGGGGATGCGAAAGACGATGGAGGAGGAGACTCGGCGGCTGTGGCCGGGACCGACGATGGTCGCAGAGGAGTTTGTACTGATGCAGAGCCAGTTGCGGCGGGAGGGGGCGGTGTATACGCCGGCGGCGCATTTTGTTATATAATGTTGCCAGAATCAAACAACATTATATAACCACAATGGAACTCCATTACTATAAAGCACTTACACGACTCAAGTTTGAAGATTTAGATCGACGTATTCTCCTTGACCCAAACATCCTTATAACCTATACTCCCGCACATCAGCCAAACAAATGGTCGTCGTCGCGGCGAGGTTTGGCGGGTTTTATCGCGACCACTGAACAGGGACGGCGAAGGTGACGGCCGTCGAGTTCAGTTGCGGGCGAGCGATGGGGTGCTCGGCCCGTATTGGAAGCGGTTTCAGGACCGAAAAAGAGATCCGGGTCGTCGCTTAACGCTCCGAACCCGGCGTGAAGGTCAGGAAACAGCTTCCTAGTCACCGTTTTGGGCCGGCAGATCCATAATAATTCCCGGCCAGCAAGGAGCACATCGTGGCAAAGACCATCGAAAAGGAAAAAGCGGAGAAGCACGACGGCAAGAAGGAAGTGGAGGTCAAGAAGCCGGCTGCGCCGGCAGCTCCCGTTCCGCCGCCACACGATCCGGCGCGGGATGCGGCGCTGACCCGCGCGGTGCAGCAGATTGAGAAGCAATTCGGCAAGGGGTCGGTCATGAAGCTGGATGGGGATCAGCCGGCCAATATTGATGGCATTCCGACGGGGAGTTTGAGTTTGGATATTGCGCTCGGCGGTGCGGGTGTGCCGCGTGGGCGTGTGCTGGAAGTATTTGGCCCAGAGTCGTCGGGCAAAACCACCCTGGCGCTGCACATCATCGCCAACACGCAAAGGCTGGGCGGGGTGGCGGCGTTCATCGATGCAGAACATGCGTTGGATCCCTCGTGGGCCAAGCGATTGGGCGTGAAACTGGATGATTTGCTGGTTTCGCAGCCGGATACGGGGGAACAGGCGCTGGAAATCTGCGAGCTCTTGGTGCGGTCCAACGCCGTGGACCTGATTGTGGTGGACTCGGTGGCGGCGTTGATTCCGCGGGCGGAAATCGAAGGGGAAATGGGGGACAGTCACGTCGGCCTGCAAGCGCGATTGATGTCGCAGGCGCTGCGGAAACTGACCGGGGCGATCAGCAAGAGCCGGTGCACGGTGCTGTTCATCAACCAGATCCGCGAGAAGATCGGGGTGATGTTCGGCAACCCGGAAACGACTCCCGGTGGGCGGGCGCTGAAGTTTTACGCGTCGGTGCGAATCGACGTGCGGCGGACGAGCACGATCAAGGAAGGCGAGCAATCGGTGGGGGCAAGGACGCGGGCCCGCGTGGTGAAGAACAAGATCGCCCCGCCGTTCCGGGATGCGGAGTTCGACATCATGTTCGACCGGGGGATCAGCTACGAAGGGGATCTGGTCGACCTGGCGACGTTGGGCAATATCGTCGAGAAGAGCGGTGCGTGGTACACGTACAAGGGCACACGTCTGGGCCAGGGACGCGAGAACGCCAAGCAGTTTTTGGCGGATAACAAGGATGTGGCCGAGGAGATCCGCAAGGCAATTCTAGCCAGCAAGGGCGTGGTGGCCGCCAAGCGTGCGAGCGACCTACCGTTGGAGCCAGAAAAGGCCGAGGCGTAAGCGTTCCAGAGCCTGATTAACCACGGAGATCACGGAGGACACGGAGCCCAGAGGGGTTCCGTGTCCTCTTCGTTTTTACGTTGTGCAGAGAGCCTTCACTTCACTGTCCGGACGGATCGAGAGCGCTTTGCACGCCAGTTGGATGCACCGGCGGCCATGGGCTTCGGCAGCTCGAGGTCGGCCAATCTCTGCTGTTCAATCAGACATCACACATCGGCAAGCCCCCTGCCATTTCCCATCGCGAATCCAGGCAACCAGACTCACCTGCATAATTGGCAGAAGTGGCAGGAACTGCGAACGAAGGGTATCAACCTGTTGAGAGCGAAGGCAAAATGCTCTATAGTGAGGGATCTCATGTCCGCCGAGGAGGCGGCTGTACGAGCGCGTAGCTCAGTTGGTAGAGCAACGGACTTTTAATCCGTAGGTCTTGGGTTCAAGTCCCAACGCGCTCATTCAAAACCCCCGGAAAAACCGGGGGTTTTTCGTTTCCGACCCACGGACGCTTTTTGCCTCAACCGCTCGGTGCTACGCCGGTGCTACGCTCCGTGAATATGAGTTTGTCTGGCACTTATACTGGCCAGTAGCCGCTGGCTCGCTATCCTCGGCTCGGATTCAACCAGGGGAAGGAATGACCGGACAACTCGAAACCTGCGCCAACTGCTTCCGCACCATCGGCCGGCTGGAAACCCCGTTCATCTGGCAGGGCCAGATCGTCTGTAGCGCCTGCCACACCCATCTGTCGCAAGCGGCGGCCACGCCCCCGCCCGATGTCCTCCCCTACGCCCGCCCCGCCCTCCCGGCGAAGGCGGAGCCCGGCCAGATCATCTGTCCCAATCCCAACTGCGGCTATCGCGGGCCCGCCTTCCGCAGCCGCAAGGGCTCGGTCCTCATCATGGTGGGGCTGCTGCTCCTCGCCTTCATCCCCGGCCTCATCTATGCCATCCTGCGCGACGGCTACACCGTCAGTTGCCCCCGGTGCGGTCTGAAGATCCGCGACGAGTGAGCCCCCACCGCGCATGAAAAAAGCCCCCCGGCGCCTTGCGGGCTGCCGAGGGGCTGGCTGAAGGGTTCAGTTGGGGGAGAGGCTCGCCAGTTGCTTGCGACGTTCCAAATACAACTGTGTGGCCCGGAGGGTCGCTCCCAGCTCGCCCACCGCGATCAGGGCCGCGTCCAGAGCAACCAGATGTTCGGCACCCTGGTCGGACGCGAGCAGCTCCGTCAGACCGCTGTCAGGCAAGCCGGTGAGCGTCTCAAGCAGGCCCTTCCAGCTCTCGGCCGCCATTGTCGCGTGCTGGCGTAGCTCGCGCAGCGATTGCGTCACGCGGTCCAACGAGGCACTCATGGCGTCATCCTCCTTCAAAAGCCCAGCTCCGCGAACTTGGCCCGCGGGTACTTCTTGTAACGCAGCAGATAGGCCAGCTCCTCGCCCTCGCCGACCTTCTCCCTTTTGATCTGCCATTGGGTTGGCCAAGCCTCCTTCAACTGGTCGCTGACCCGAATACTCTTGTTGATCGGCTGCCCACTGCCATTGAGCCTCGCGGGGGTCGTCAGGGGCTTGTGATCGCTTCCGTACAGTGTCCCGTACTTGGTGCGATTATCGGCGCCATCCTGGTAATAGGCGTGGAACCCCTTGTCGGAGAGGGCGTAATCCCAGGGCGAAACCTCATGGTTAAGCTCCAGCGGCGTCCGCGTCAGTTTGAACTCAAAGACGTACTCGACGCGGACGGGTCCCGCCCCTTCGATGATGTCCTCGTTGGGGGTGGCGGAGCGGAGCACCGCCGCCAGCGGGTGGACGGTTATGCCCGCCACCTGAAACGAATCCTCATTCACGTGATCGATGTATTGCAGGGCCCAGAAAATGTCATAATACGGCTCGGTCCGGGCCACGGTGAGGGAGACCAGCGTCTCCTCCCGATACACCCCATTGGCCGCAGGCTCGCCCGTGGAGTTGACGATGGCGTTGCCCTCCGCGTCCGTGTCCGTCGGCACGCTCTGATGCCCGACGTGCCAGCGCCAGCGCACGGCCGTATCGAGGACATCGCCGCCACCCCCACCGCCGCCGCCGCCCCCGCCGCTGACGAGGGTGTTCTGGTAGGTCGCCTGCACATGGAACAAACTGGGGGACTCACGCTCGACATTGAGGCCTTTGCAGTGCAGATAGCCGCTGCGGGGATGGCTGGCCCCTTCCCGCACCGGCACCGCATTCAAGGCCTCCGTTTCACTCCGTACCCCACTGACCGTCCATCCGAGCGTGGCCGTCCACTGCCCGTTGGACACACTGATGCGATCGTCGCTCCACGTCGGCATCACCTTGATTTCGTTGGCCATCGCGCCTCCTTACAGACGCCCGCCGAAGATGTTCCCGGCGGGGTTGGATAGAGCCTGCTGCTTCTGCCGCTCGAGGAGCTCGTAGGTGGCTGCGGTGCTGGCCTTGAGGGCTTCGACGAGCTCCCGGGTCTGCCGGGCCTGCTCCTCCTCCATCCGCCGCTGCTCCTCCATCCGCTCGCGGTAACTATCGACG
>JBLNDH010000098.1:0-4197 GCA_050261455.1 Bacillota bacterium | reverse complement strand
CAAACAGCAACGTTAAGAGAGATGCCCATGCATGTCGCCCACCCCACCCTTTGCTCCCGTGAAACCACCCCTCGTGACTCCATCCAAGCCCAGGGATTCATCCCCGGGCCTCTTCCGCGATTGGTTTCCCGTCGCCGCATTGCCCCCTTCTAACGCTTGCGGTTTCGCGGAACTCACCTCGCCGACTCGCCAAGGGCCCGTCGGGGCACATGCCCCACCCTGTTGTACCAGCTCATGAAACAACATACGCCCATCACCGCCCTTCCTTCTGGAAGGGCGGTGATGGGCTTGAACTGATTGCGGCTTACCCGCTTGCTCACCGCCAAGACCGCGAAGGCCAAAAGCACCGACAGGAAAGACACTAAACGGAACACCAGTCCCCGAAGGGTCTGTCTGTTCCATCCCCGTTCCTCTCCGTGCTCTCCGTGGTGAGCAATAATCGAAGCCTAGGCTCGCATCATCGACCGGACCAATCCGTCGAGCATGCGGCTCACCTGCTCGGTGTGGTTCGCCAGATCCTCGTAAGGAATGTCATACTTCAGATCGCGGCAGAGAATGAAGTAATAACGCAGCGATTCCAGCGCCGTCTGGGCCAAGTTGTAGAAATGCGCCTTGTTGCGCGGGCCGCGACGCTTGAATCCTTCGGCAATCCCCTTGGGAACGCCCACCGCCGCCTGCTCCATTTGCAAGGCCAAGCCCGCCTGCTGGTCGGGCGGCAACTTCGGCGTCACGCCAAAGACCTTCAGCGTCAACGCATGGGCTTCTTGCCAAACCTTCATCTTCTCGAAGCTGTCGATTCGCGTGCGGACGCGACGCTCGCGACCGCCACGGTCCATTGCCTCGGGCTCGCCCGCTTCGGCTTCCGACATCATCTCGTCAGCGCCTTGCGATTCCGGCCGGTCCATATCCGGCCCCATGTCCCGCTCATCATAATCACGGGTCATAACAGGAAAACCTGCCTTCCGTAAATCGTTGTACTGCCGCCACCAACGGCGACCGGCGATCATGGGTGCTGCTCGGCCGCGGCAGTCGCGGCTCGTAGGGAAGATCGCTTAATCAAATGGTTTACCATCGTTGCCTTTTTATTTCCAGTGCAGTGGACCCTTGAGCCGCCCTTGGCACCATGCAATAATCCAACCGGACTTCCTTGAAAGGCAGCTGCATGTCGTGGATCGAGAACCGTTTTGAAGAAGGTTTGATCATCACCAGCGTCGATTGGTTCATCAATTGGAGCCGGAAGAACAGCCTCTGGCCCCTGAGCTTCGGTATCGCCTGCTGCGCCATTGAGATGATGGCGGTCGGCGGCTCCCGGTTTGATATCGCCCGTTTTGGCGCCGAAGCCTTCCGCGCCACCCCTCGCCAGGCCGATCTCATGATCGTGGCTGGCACCGTCACCTACAAAATGGCCAGCCGCCTCAAGCGTCTCTACCACCAGATGCCCGAGCCCAAGTACGTTATCGCCATGGGCGCCTGCACCGTCGGCGGCGGCCCCTACTTCAAATACGGCTACAACGTCGTCAAAGGCGTCGATCTCATCGTCCCCGTCGATGTCTATATCCCCGGCTGCCCCCCTCGCCCCGAGGCCCTTTTGGAAGGGCTCATGCGCCTCCAGGACAAGATCACGCGTAAAACCATCGCCAAGCAGCACGAAGCCAAGCTGGCGGCCGCCGAAGGCAGAATCGTCCTCCCCACCCCCGCCGAGGTCACCGCCTAACCGCATTCCCGTATCCGCTTATCCCTGAACACCCACGGACCTGACGCCCCAGAGTCCCCGCGCCAACTCGTATACTCAACGCTCTGCCCGCCCGAATAGCGCAAACCTTGAGTCCGTGGGTTCGCCCGGAGCAATAGCGTTTTTACTCCCGCCACGTGTGCCCACACGCCCCACATCGAAACCGCCGCCCCGGAAACAGCAGCGGCACACACAACAGCACCGATATAATCCCCCTGCCCAAAGAAGGGCGAGCTGCCTGAACCTGTTGCGACTTGCATCGCGGACAGGCTACCGGCAATTGCTCAGTAGACTCCGCCGAATTCGCCAGATCCGACCGACTCTTGAGAATCTCCGCCCCCCGCGCCGCAGCACTCGCGGGCACCTGCAGTTTGACCTCCGCCCCCGCTCCCACCGCCCCCCACCCCAGCGCCGCCACGTGCTCATCCAACAGAACCGCTGGAATCCCCTCCGCATCGAGCTTGGCCGCCGCCAAATGGGCTTCCGGCGACCCTGCAAATGTCGCAATCGTCACCCACCTCTCTTCCGATTGGTTCGACATAGCTCACCTCGCTTGCGATTGGGCGCGAACCCTATGTTCGCCATCCCCTTTCCCGCCTCCATCCCTTTCCCCTCCCTTCGTGCCTCCGTGCCTTTGATCCCGTTCCCTCAGACGCCCCCGTTCCTCCCAGGTTCTCCCCAAAAGAGAGAGCGCCGACCCTCCGGTGCCGGCGCTCTAGGGACTCGGTCCCTGTATTGTCCAGGCGACTCACGCCTTGTCGTTGTACGTGTAGTACGCCTTGATATTCCTGCCGTAGTACCCGCCCACCTGCGTGCGAACCGCATTGAGCACCACGCCGATGTGCTCCGCCCGCACTTGCTTCAGGGTATCGCGCATCCGCTGCAGCAGCCCTCGACTCTCGCTGTGGGCCCGGACCACCGTCACCACGCCATCCACACGCGACGCCATCGCCGCCGACTCCGAAACCACCAGGAACGGTGCCGAGTCGAACACGACATGGTCATGCTCCTCCAACGCCCGCTCGATAAAGTCGATCAGCAACTGGCTCTCAAACAGCTCCGTGACATTCAGCGGCTTGGGCCCGCTGCACATGATCGACAGGTTCGGAATGCGGGTGGCATGCACGCACTCTTCCAACGCCGATGTGCCATTCAGCACATCGCTGAGCCCCTTCTCGTTGCTGATCGAAAAGAGCCGGTGGATCTCCGGCCGGCGGAAATTGGCGTCCACCAGCAGGACCTTTCGCCCATTGAGCGCCAGCCCGGCCGCCAGGTTCGCCGCCACCGTCGTCTTGCCATCCATCGCGCTGGGACCTGTCACCATGATGCTGCGCATCGCGTCCAACGCCATCCCATGCTGGAGACGCGTGCGCACCTGCCGGAACTGCTCCGCCGTCAACGAGTGCGGGGCATCGAAGATCGGCAGCTTCGCATTGGCCACCTGCGGGTCGTCGTCGCTGTCCGCGATCATTCCCAACACGTTCATCTGCCCCACCCGCACCAGATCGCGCGGCGACCGCACCGTGTCGTCCAGGAGCTCCCGCAGGAACGCAATGCCCATCGCCAACCCCAACCCCAGAATCAGACCCGCCGGCACAAACACCAGCAGCTTCGGCCAACTCGGAGCATCCGGGACAATCGGCTGTTGCGCCCAACTGATCGGCATCATGCTGTTCGGATCCGACGTCTGGCTCGCGTTCAGATTGTTTATCACGTCATTGACCTGCTGCCTCTGCCGGGTCTGGTCCTGGAGCATCTCCTTGTCCAGTTGCAGCCGTGCCGTTTCGCTGCTCAAAAGTGCGTGCCTCTCCTTCAGGACACCGATTTCGTCATTGATCTTCTTGATTCGATCCTGTTTCTCCTTGGCCGTGCTTTCCAGCATCGCCAAATACGGACTCGCGAGTTTCAGACGCAGATAATCCCGCCGGTCGTTCAACTTCTTGTCGTATTCCGTAGCCGCGGCGCCAAGCCGGCCAATATCCTTGTGCTCCTTGCCCCAAGTCTCCAGCCCAACCACTTCCTGCACAGCGGTCCGGGTCTGCTCCAACGTCAGACTGTTGAGAATGCCGTCGTTCTCAATCGCCCGCTGAACCTCAAATGGCACCAGCCCATTGGCTATCTGATCCCTAGCGCTGTCGGCCGCCGCCTTGGCCTCGTCATATTCACTGGTCGCCTTCGCCCGGGCCTCCATCATCGCCTGCAATTCGGCCGCCAAGGTGGAAAACATCCCTTCCACGCCCCCGCCCTCGCGGGCCAGATGCTCTTGCGTGGTGCGGACACTGGCGGTCAACTGATCAATTTCGTTCTTAAAGCTGTCTCGAATCGCCCGCAAGGCGTTGCTTCGCCGCGTAACCGAGCCCTCCGCCTTGCTCCTCTGTTCCCGAAGGTGCAAGTCCACGATCTCTTTCAAAATCGTCCACGCATCCCCCGCATTCGCACAGGTCATGCTCACCCGCACGATGGCG
>JBLNDH010000097.1:0-5268 GCA_050261455.1 Bacillota bacterium | reverse complement strand
ATTACGATCGCCGGCCGAAGTTCGATCTGCAAAAGCTCCACGCCATCACGTCGCGTGAAGCCGCCTACGAACGCGGCGATGCCGTCGCTCCGCAGCCTCAAGCCCCCAAGGAAATCGCCTGGACCGTGCTGGTCGGAGCCGCTCAGGATGGGGCGCTCAACAAGCCCTATCGCTACTCCACCGAAATCCCCAGCGGCGAATGGATGGCCCAGAACTTCGATGACAGCACATGGAAGAGCGGCGTGACGCCATTCGGCCGCGATGCGGGTCGTCCCACCATCCGAACGCCCTGGACCACCAGCGACATTTATCTCCGCCGATCCTTCGAGTTCGCCGGCAACGACATCAAGCGTGCCGCCATCGTGCTCTCTCACGATGAGGACACCGAGATCTACGTCAACGGCCAGAAGGTTCTGGAGGTGAAGAATTACAACACCAATTACCAGTTGTTCGATGTGACGGAAGCATTGCGTAAAGCCTTGAAGAAAGGCGCCAACACGCTGGCCGTCCACACGCACCAGACCACCGGCGGCCAATACATTGATCTGGCCGTACTGGTTGAATAACACGAATGTTTCTTCGTAAGTCACCCGCGGGGCGGCGTATGCCGCCCCGCTTCTTTTTTGCTCAAAAGGCCTGCTCCCCAAGATGCTTCCGCAGTCCCCTATCTCCTCACACCAGCCCCCTGCCGCTTTCGGGGTTGCCTCCGAGCTCCCTGCCGAGTAGCGTGTGCGGCCATGCGGCTCTGCTTCTCCACCTTGACCTGCCCAAACTGGAGCTTTCCTCAAGTGGTTGGAGCGGCGGCAGCGTATGGGCTGGAGGGGATCGATTTGCGGGGGCTCGGGCCGGAGATCGATGTCACCAGGTTGAGGATTTTTGGCGATGAGCTTCCAGCGTCGTTGGATTTGCTGAGACGGCATGGGTTGGAGATGCCGTGTTTCAATACGTCCATTGTGCTGGTCACCCCGGCCGGCGAACGTTGGGAAATGATGCTGGCCGAGTGTCAGCGCTATGCGCAATTGGCTCAGCGCACGGGAACGCGGTATCTGCGGATCTTTGGTGGCGCCGCGACAAAACACATGGCCCGCGGCGAAGCCACGCTGCTGGCCCGCCGACATCTGCGACAGTTGGAAAAGCTGTGCACCCCCTACCGGTGTCAGGTGTTGCTGGAGACGCATGACGATTGGGCCACCAGCGAACAGATCCTGGAATTGATCCAAGGCTTTACGCCGGAGGAAGTGGGTGTGCTGTGGGATTTCGAACACCCCTACCGCCGGGGCGAATCGCCAGGGCAGACGGCTGGGGCGCTACGAACGCACATCCGGCATATCCACATCAAGGATTCCCTACGCAAAGGCGACAAGAGCACGCCATGCCTCTTGGGCGAGGGGGAATTGCCGTTGGGGGAGATGATCCAGGCGGTCCGATCCATCGGCTACAATGACTGGATCTGCCTGGAAACCGAGAAACGCTGGCACCCCGAAACCGCCCCGGAGCCGGAGCAAAGCCTACCGCGATTTGTGCGATACATGAGGGAGAATGGGAAGGCGGGGAAGCTGGTGCAGCGTCCATAGACGCCCGCTGGTCCATTACCAGTCTTCAAGCCAATAGATTACTTCATTGCTCTTGTCACGGATCGCCACGCCATAGGAATAGCCATGATTCCACGATGGGGGCGAGGAGTCTTTGGCGCCGAGCACGAAGACCTTGAAATCGGCCGGTAATCCCTCAACTGCAAAACCCGTATTGGAGGAATCTCGAAAGCACGCACTGGGCAGGCCGTGCCGGGCATTGGCCGCATCCCACTTGGCGCCACCCGCTTGGATGTCCTTGGCGTATGGTTCGATCCTCCCTAGGACTGCCGCTATCTCTTCGGCCGGGAGGTTCATACGCAATTGAAGCTGCGTTCCGCCCTGAAAGAAGCTTGGGCGGAAGAAGAAGCGAACGTTGGTTGCCGCAGCCGGGATGGCGGGCGGAAAACATGCAATCGTTGGAACGTTCAGTTTGGTCGGGGTCGGGTAGCCAAGGTCGTTGAGAATGGCCTGATAGCGCCCCGGATCGGTGACATCGGCACTCGCCGACGAAGAACCGTAGAACACGTATGCTATTCTCGCTGCCAAAAGCAAGAGCAGCAAAGCTACCAGTGCGGCACTCAGAGGCCAGCGGACGCGTCGTTTCATGGGTCAGATATGATAGGTATTGCCACCATGCGTTCAAAGGAAAGCGAGATCCGGGTCATCGCTACGCTCTGAACCCGGCGTGGAAGAGCGAACTGCGGGAAGACTGAAAAGCCCTGTCATTCGCCAGCACCGGCATTCTTTCTGCTATCGACGATGAACGTGACGGGGCCGTCGTTGGTGAGGGAGACTTGCATATCCGCGCCGAAACGGCCGGTGGCGGTGGGGATTCCGGTAGCTTGAACGGCGCGGACCAGTTCGTCAAAGAGCTTGGCACCTTGCTCCGGCGATGCCGCGGCATCCAGCGAAGGCCGCCGGCCCTTGCGCGTCTGGCCGGCGACGGTGAAGTTGCTGACCAGGAGAATCCCGCCGTTGACCTGGCGGACATCCAGATCGAAATGCTTCTCGCCGTTGCGGAAAATGCGCAGGCTGGTGAGCTTGCCGGTCATCCACTGAATATCTTCCGCGGTATCCTCGGCATGGACCGCCACCAAGGCGAGCATCCCCGCACGAATCTGGCCGATCACTTCTCCCGCCACAACCACGCGAGCTTCGCTGACACGCTGAATAACCGCAATCATCCTGGCACTCCAACGCCAACCTACAGCCCAGACGACTCCGCCACCGACACCAGTGTCCCAAGAGTCCGCCCCGGAGTCACGCGCTCAATACGGACCCGAACCGATCGCCCCGTGAGGTCCTCGTCCGTTTCAAAAAAGACAGGGAAATACCGAGGGCATCGCCCATGGCGGATCCGCGGCCCCTCTGGTGGTGCAGACCATTCGCCCTCGCTGCACTCATCGGAGGAAGGATGCTCCACGAGCACTTCAACAACCTGGCCAACAAACTGCTGTCGGTACGTATAGCTGTACTCCCTAGCCCGCTGGCGGAGCAGGTTGATCCGCTCATTCACCACCGGCCCACGGACAAACTCGCGTTGCCACCGAGCGGCGGCCGTGCCCGGGCGAGGCGAGAAGGAGAATGCATGGATGTGGAGGAATCCAACCTGATCGACCAGCGACAGCGTCTCTTGGAAGCGTTCATCGGTTTCACCGGGGAAACCAACGATGATGTCAGTAGTCAACGCCGGCCGATCGAAGGCCCCGCGAAGCCGATCCACCATGCGAAGGTAATCGTCACGGGTGTACTGGCGGTTCATCTTCCGCAAAATGGGGTCGGAACCACTCTGCAGCGGCAAGTGAAAATGGGGAACCACCTGGGGATGCGCTCGCAAAGCGGACAAGAGCTCGTCATTCAAATCGCCCGGCTCAAGACTCGACAACCGCAGCCGGCGCAGCCCCGCGACATCGCAGCACAAGGCATGGATCAACTCCGCCAGGGGCTTGCCGGTCGGATATGGCTGCCGCCGGCGCAAGGCGGTAGGTTGACCATACGCGCCGAGAAAAATCCCGGTCAGGACCACCTCCCCATGCCCCAGCTCCACCAGCCGGCGAGCTTCTTTGACGATATCGCCCACCGGCTTACTCCAAACAGCGCCTCGCAAGCGGGGAATGATGCAGTAAGTGCAGTGGGCATCGCATCCATCCTGGATCTTGAGAAAGGCCCGTTGATGGGCTTCCTGACGCTGGTCCAGGAGGGGCAACGATCGCGTCCCGGCCAAAATGGAATCGACGCTATATTTCGGAGCAATATTTTCCTTGACCGGATGCACGTCTGGTGATTTATTACCCGTAGCGAGCTGACGCCCGGAAGTGCCAGCCTGAATCTTCCATCCATCATCCCGCAATGACTCCGGCGGCGGCTCGTGAGCGGCGGTAGCGGTTGGCGGCGAACTAGTGGGAGGCGATTGATCCTGCAATTGCCAGAGCGTCAGGAGTCGGTCGAGTTCCTCAGCAATGTTGTCATGATGACCTAGAACGCCCGTGACGCCGGGCAGATGTTCGGCTTGCGTTTTGTCACTGGTGGCCCAACACCCGGCAATGAGAATGCGTGGCCCGGCTGACGATGTGGAATTCAATGGCTTTCCAGATTCCATCGCCAGCGTCGTGAATTGACAATGCCGAGCGGCCGGAAGCCGCTCCAGTTGGCGGACGGTTTGGCGACTCTTACTGGCCGCTTGAACAGTCACCGAACAGGTGTTGACCACGCGAAGATCGGCCTGGTCGGGTTGATGAACCTGGACCAGCCCCCGTTGGCGAAGCAGTGTGGCGATCTGCTCGCTTTCGTAGTGGTTCACCTTACAACCCAGGGTGGCAATATAAAACGTCCGCATGCCAAATGCTCATACGCAAGACTAACCCGTGGCCCGGTTCGCCAAGCCGCGGGCAAGAGCGCCATGGAAGTTAACGGTAGCGGGCCGAAACCCGCAAGTCACCTGCGAAGGAGGTGAGGCCAGAGCCTGAATGGAACCGTGGGAAGCCGAGGTCCCCGGAAATGGCCAGACTCCTGGGGATTGCCAGGCGCCTGCCGAGCCCGAAGTCCTCCCGCCCACCCGAGCCATTTCGGCGACAATAGTCCTTGACAGAATGCAAGCTTCAGCGGCGTTTAACTAGCATAGAACAGCCCGATCGGTGATAATGACCATGAACGAGCGAAAAGCCGGCCCGCGAAAGCCATTGCCGATCGGCAGATAGGGTTATGTCAGGGCCGTATAAAGGTTGAACTCAGAGGCTGTAGCGGTTACATCTTATGGCACAGCGTCCGGGAGAACGGCTATCCTGCCGGAGTCCGTGTCTCCCCAGTCCGGCTTGCCCCGCTCGTGTGGCTCACGAGACCGCGGACAAGGCTCACGAGGAGTAAAAATGGCCAGCGCATCTGCTTGGGGAATCGACCTGGGAAACCGTGGACTAAAAGCAATCAAGCTCGTGCGTGAGGGGGACCGGTTCAGGATCGACGATTTTGAGATCATCGAACACGAGCAGATCCTTTCCATTGCCGGCGACAACAAAGAATCCCTTCAAAAAACCGCCTTGGCCCGCTTCGTGGAGCGCCACAACATCCGCGGCTCCGCAGTGGGCGTGAGCGTCAGCGGCCAATCGAGCTTCGCTCGCTTTATCAAGCTTCCTCCGGTTGAACCCAAGAAAATCCCCGAAATCGTCCGTTTCGAGGCCGTCCAGCAGATCCCCTTCCC
>JBLNDH010000096.1:0-5471 GCA_050261455.1 Bacillota bacterium | reverse complement strand
CCGCTCCGGCCCCCCCGGTTTCTTGCGGGGTTTCTCACCCCAGTTCAATTTGGGGTTTTCCCAACCGCAGGTGGGGGCCTCTGGCGGCTTGCCCGCCAGTGCGTTCTTAGCGGTCAGCAGGGAGCCTCGCCCTGCCGTAAAGCACGTTCTCAGTTCTGAAACCGTTTCGAAGGAGCAATCACCATGCAACTTGGCTTTGTCAGCGCCATCCTGCCGGATCTGTCCCTCAAGGAAGTAGCCGATGTTGCTGCCGCTCAGGGTTTTGACTGCGTGGAGCTGATGTGCTGGCCCGTAGGCAAGGCTGAGCGTCGCTACGCCGGCGTGACTCACGTCGATGTAGACAATTTCGGAAAAGCCGAAGCGCAGAAGGTTCTGGAAACCATGCATTCGGCCGGCGTGCGAATCAGTGGGTTGGGTTATTATCCCAATCCCTTGGCCCCCGATCCGCAAGAGGCACAGCGGTATATTGAGCATATCCGCAAGATCATCGTGGCTTCGGCGATGCTGGGCATCAACCAGATGAACACCTTCATCGGCCGCGATTGGACCAAGTCGGTCGATGCCAACTGGCCTCGATTCCTCGAGGTCTGGAAGCCCCTGGTCAAGTTCGCCGAAGACCAGGGCGTGCGCATTGGCATCGAAAACTGCCCGATGTACTTCACCAACGACGAGTGGCCCAGTGGGAAGAATCTGGCGCATTCACCGGCCATCTGGCGCCGCATGTTCGATGCGATCCCCAGCCGGAACTTCGGCCTGAATTACGATCCTTCGCACCTGATCTGGCAGCACATGGACTATCTTAAGCCTCTGCGTGAATTCGCCGAGCGGATCTTCCATATCCATGCCAAGGATGTGAAGCTCGATCAGGATCGGCTCGACAATGTCGGCATCCTGGCTACGCCCCTCGAGTATCACCAGCCCAAGCTTCCCGGCCTCGGCGACATCAATTGGGAACAGTTCATCTCCGAGCTGCGGAAGACCGGTTACAATGGCCCGGTCTGCATTGAAGTCGAGGATCGCGATTTTGAAAGTACCCTCGAATTGCGCAAGGAGGCCCTGAAACGCAGCGGATCCTTCCTCCGCCGTTTCATCCCCAAGGCTTAAAGGCCGTGAGCATTTGCCCACGAATCTCCACGAATTCTCACGAATCTTTCTCTGATTTGTGTGGATTCGTGAAGATTCGTGGGCCATTTTGCTCCCTGAAGCCGCTGAAAGGACAGCTATGAACTACACCTATGCCGATATCGCCAAGATGATCGACCATTCGCTGCTCAATCCCACGATCACCGTGCCGGAACTGGAGCAGGGAATCCAACTGGCGCGACAGTATGACGTGGCCAGCGTCTGCATCATGCCGTTCTATCTCCGGCGCTGCGCAGACCTCCTGCGGGGTAGCACCGTCAAAGCCAGCACCACCATCGGCTTCCCCCATGGCGGCCACACCACCGCTATCAAGGTTGCCGAAGCCAGGCAGGCCCTCGATGACGGCGGCGAGGAACTGGACATGGTTGTGAACATCAGTCAGGTCCTCAGCGGCAACTGGGACTACGTTCGCGCCGACATCCAGGCCGTCGTCGATGTCACCCATGCCCACAAGCAGAAGGTAAAAGTCATCTTCGAGAATTGCTTCCTGAAGGATGAGCAGAAGATCCGCCTTTGCCAGATCTGCGGCGAAGTCGGGGCCGATTGGGTCAAGACCTCCACGGGGTACGGCAGCAGCGGCGCCACCGATACCGATCTTCAGCTCATGCGGCAGAACGCGCCCGCTCATGTGCAGGTCAAGGCTGCCGGCGGCGTGCGAACACTCGATCGCCTGCTCGAAGTCCGCGCCCTGGGCGTTACACGCGTTGGCGCCACCCGCACCAAAGAAATTCTCGACGAGTGCAAACGCCGGCTGGCTCACTGAACCCCTCGCTGCGTCGGGCACGCTATTGCGTTTCGCTTCCTACCCTTCCCCCTCGCCCGGTACTCCGGGAGAGGGTTGGGGTGAGGGTTCACAGCCAGATGTACACGCAAACGAAACCTGTCCGGGTTGGAAGGAGTCTCACGCCATGCCCATCTCACGCCGCGATTTCATCCGCACTAGCTGCCTTCTGACCGCAGGCGTCCTCGCGCACCATCAAGCTTGCGCCGCGCAGGACCCACCCCCAACCCGCCCGCCCAACTTCATCGTCGTCTTCTGCGATGACCTCGGCTATGCCGATGTCGCGTGTTTTGGCGCCCAAGGCTTCAAAACGCCCAACCTGGATCGCATGGCCGCAGAGGGAATGAAGTTCACCGACTTCTACGCCGCCGCCCCGGTTTGCTCTGCCTCCCGAGCCGCACTGATGACCGGCTGCTATCCCGCTCGCGTCGGGATCACCGGCGTCCTGTTCCCGGATTCCAAGGTCGGCCTGTCGCCCAGCGAGATCACGATCGCCACGATGCTCAAACAGGCCGGTTACGCCACCGCCTGCGTCGGCAAATGGCACCTCGGCCACAAGCCCCCGTTCCTCCCCGTTCACCATGGCTTCGATTCCTACTTCGGCATCCCCTACAGCAACGACATGAGCATCGATCCCGCTGCGAAGATCGCCAACGATGCGAAACTGCGCCAGGGCATGACCGTCGAACGCATCCGCTCTGAAAAACCCAAGAAAGACTGGGTTCCCCTGATGCGGCAGGACGAGGTGATCGAATACCCTGTTGACCAAACCCAGCTCACCCGCCGATACACCCAGGAAGCCACCCGCTTCATCGCCGCCAACAAGGACAAGCCCTTCTTCCTCTACCTGGCCCACTCGATGCCCCATGTGCCCCTGGCGGTATCCAAACAATTCAAGGATTCCAGCCAGCATGGCCTCTATGGCGATGTCATCCAGGAGATCGACTGGAGCGTCGGCCAGATCCTCCAGACACTCGCCGAGCTCGGCCTCGACAAGAATACTCTGGTGATCTTCACCTCCGACAATGGCCCCTGGCTGGCCATGAACGCAAACGGCGGCCACGCCGACCCCCTCCGCGATGGCAAGTTCACCCGCTACGAAGGCGGCTTCCGCGAGCCCTGCATCATGCGCTGGCCCGGCCGTATCCCCGCCGGCAAGACCTGCTCCGAAATCGCCTCCACCATCGACATTCTGCCAACATTTGCGGCTTTGGCAGGGGCCCCCATCCCTGCCGATCGGATCATCGATGGCAAAGACATCTTCCCGCTGATGACTGCCAACCCCGGCGTCACAACGCCCCACGAGGTTTTCTTCTATGAGAAGACCGCCATCCGCAGTGGCAAGTGGAAGCTCTACAAACCCGGCAAATACCAGGAAACCCATCGCAATGCCCTGGGCAAGTACACGAACCGCGATGTCGAATACGAGAAACCCCGCCTCTTTGACCTGGAAAGCGATATCGCCGAGACCAAGGACCAAGCCGATCAGCATCCGGAAATCGTCAAGCGTCTGAGCCGACTTCTGGACAAATACGTCGCCGACCTGGAAATCCACTCAAGGCCTGTCGGAAATATCGTTGACACGCCCCGGAATTGAACGGCAGGCATTGACGACGCCGTCAATGCCAAACGTCAGAGCCAAGCGAGAGTACCCGAGTAAACTCGGGTTTTGAGACCGCTTCTAGAGCAATAAAACCCCAGCCACGGTTCCGACTACCACAACCCAGAGGAAATCCGCCCCCAACTGGAGGACCGCAAACGCCGCCCCGGCCAGGACCGCCGCTCGCAGGTTCCACGATACAGACGTGCCCAGCCGGATGCTCGTCACGAGCAGGATCCCCACAAACGCCAGCGACGCTCCTTGCACCGCCGCCCGGAAGGATCGCGACCGCTGAAGCCGGTCGAAGTGGGGCGTCAACAGGATGATGTAGATGAACGATGGGCTGAAGATCGCAATCGTCCCCACGATCGCGCCAATCAACCCGGCCACCTGGTAGCCAATGAACGTTGCCGTGATGAGGATCGGCCCCGGCGTCACTTGCCCCAAAGCGATGCCGTCCATGAACGTCTTGGCATCCATCCACTTCCGCAGGTCCACCACCTCATGCAGCATCAGCGGCATGGACGCAAAAGCTCCCCCGAAAGCCAAGGTATCCACTTTCAGCATCAAAGTAGCCAGGCTGAACAATCGCCCGCTCAGAAATGCCAGCAACAACAGTCCCGCCGCAATCAGCGCAACCAGTCCGATTGCATGCCCCAATGCACGACGCGAATCGTCGCCACGGATCGAGGTGCTCTCCGGAGCCAGCGGGATCGATCGCCGGCATACCAGCAAGCCAAGAGCTGCTGCAACACCGATCGCGATCAATGGGGGAACGCCGAATCCCATCAGCGCCGCCACACCCACTGCCAGGATGCCATCCGCCCAACTCCGGATCGACCCTCGTGCAAACGTCACCGCCGCGTTGGCCATCAGTGTGATCACGATCACCTGCAAGCCGCGAAAAGCCGCCACCACTTGCTGAACATTCTGCCCCTGCCCATAGAAATGCGACAGGACCACCATCAGCACGAATGCCGGCAGCGCAAACCCCACATACGCCGCCAGTGCACCGAGGATCCCTCGTGTCCGCAGTCCCACGTACGCCGCCACCTGCATGACTGTCGCACCCGGCAGCGACTGGCAAAGAACCACCCCATCCTGAAATGACTGTTCCGACAACCACTGCCGGCGTCGCACAGTCTGATCCCGGATGTAAGTGACCATCGCCAATCCGCCAAACGCGGTCGCGCCCAGCTTTAAGAACAAGGCAAATACCTGGCCCACCGACGGCGCTGATCTGGCCAAGGGTGCGCATTCATGACCGGAAACAATCGGGGCCCGCTGCTCGCTGGGAAATACTTCATCACGAACGGTGTGCATCAAACAACTCTCAAACGCTTACGACACTCCGCAGGCCCATGTACATCCTATGGGCCCATCTGCCACCCCTTTTTTGGGGTTACCCCTATCGTACATCCAAACACTTCATCTGGCGCTGATCCCGCACAATCAACTTCCCCTCGGACAGTGCCATCGGTGCCCACACCGTCGCTCCTTCGCCCTCCAGCACCTTCGCCTTGCTCAGGAGCCGATACCCCTTAGCACTGGCCTCCACCAGATGCAGTTCCCCGCTCTTCCCATGCATGACGAAGATCAACCCATCCGCCACGAGCAGGCTTCCCATGTCAAATTGCATCCCCGGCCCGCTCTGCCAGCACAACTTCCCCTCCAGATCCACGCAAACCAGCCCCACTCCCTTGCCGCCGTGTTCCTTCAGGCTCGTCACATACAGATGCTCCTGGTACAGCACCGGATCATGCAGAAACGAAGCACACGCATTGCCATTCAACACCCACTCCTGCCTCCATTGCCCGCCGTCTTTCGTCACCTTGAGAATCAAACACCCCACCCCAAGCCCGCCCGTGATGAACAACCGATCCTCGCTCATCTGCACCGGCGAGGCCACCGGAATCTTAAATGGCTTCGGCGTCTTCACGCTCCACA
>JBLNDH010000095.1:0-3881 GCA_050261455.1 Bacillota bacterium | reverse complement strand
GCCGCCTTCGGTCTGGGTTTCCCACTGGAACTTATAGGTGAGGTCTGGGCTGAAGGCGGTGCCTTCGAGGATCAGCCTCATGCGGGCGACTTCGAAGCCGTCTTCGGTGTCGTCCTTCTCGCCGCCGCTGCTGGTGGTCGCATCATCGCGGAAGTCGGCGACATAGCGGAACTGGAACAAGGCACCGGGGCGCAGCACCCAGGCGTCACCAGCGCGGATATAGAAGCCGTTGTCATAACCGGCGCCCATGTCCCCGCCGTTGGCCAGCAGCTGGCTGCGGCGTTCGGCATCGCGGAGGACGGAGTCCACCGTGGCGGCCAGGTCCTTGCTGTTGGCCGCTTGCTTGGATTCCAAGGCAGCAACCTTGGCTTCCAATTCCTGAATCTTCGCGTCCGTCTGGGTGGGCTCCGCCGCCCAGGCCGCAGCCGCCCCCAATGCGAGGGTCCCCGCTACGGCCGCGAACATGCGACTCTTGGGGTTGGTCATTACTGTCTCCTTTCCTAAGAGTGGCCTTTGCGCCACCTGCATGTCTGTTTTCCCATCGGCCGACCAAAGCTGATGGGAGAGCACACCTGTCAAACAGCGCGGCCACCTTCGGCCGACTCGTTCCCACCGGGGATGCTCGGACCCCGGGGGACCCCACAACTGTTACTGGGGGTGAAGCGGCGCTCTACCGAGAGGCCCGCCTTCCCATAAACCGGCAACCGCTGCCGGCTAGACGTCCATTTGAGAGACCTGCAAAGCGTTTATCAGAGTCTATTACAGATGTGGCCGAGAGGCCGATCGACGCTTTGCAAGCCTTTTCCTGTAACTTCGGGCATCTGCATCGTCGCCCTGGGATTGGAGGGTTTCTGGCCCTCGTCGCAGGGATTCTCCATTACAGCAGAGCCTTACGTATACACCAAGCAACACCTCTGGTCCAGTGGACCAGGGTGTGACCCTTGTCACTATTCGGCCAAACCGGCGTTGTCTCGCCAGTTTTTCCTGGTCGCCACTGTGGCGACCCCGAGAGATTCTCTGCCGAAAACGCATATGAACTACGGCGTCGGCAGATTCGGATCCGCATGAGCAGATCCAGTCGAGCCCAATATCCTACGGCTCTGGTGCGTTACGTCAACCAAGCAGACTGACAAGTCTAAGCAATCTAGAGGATTCTCATGACCTGTCAAGGAGCCGGAAGATCGAGGCGACGTGGGATGTCCGGCCGGGTCAGGGGCCGGACATCCCGTCTGTCCGTAGCGATTCAATACACATTCAGGCAGCCTGCTGGGGCTGCGATACTTAGATCAACAGCTGGAACTGGGCACGGAGGATCCACTCGGCGTTGCCGTTGTTGTCGTCCAGCATGCCCAGCCCGGTGACAGACCTGGGGGTGCCATTGGGCAGATAACTCAAATCGACGGTGAACTTGGCGCGGTGCAGGGCGCTGCCGTCCTGACCCATGTAGTAGTTCACGCCGACGGTGATCTCGGGGAAGCTGTCGCCCAAATCGCCGGTGGAGGCACCGGCCTGCTTCAGCGCCTGGTCGTTGTCAAAGAGGGTCTGGTCATAGCGACCAAAGACTTCCCAGTTGCCGCTGAAGGCATAGCTGGCCTGGGCCAGGAAGCCGAGATTGTTGGCCGAGTCGGTACCGGTGAAGTCCGCGTCCTGGTACTGATCCACGAAGGCGCCGTACAAGCCGAGGCCCATCGGGTTCTCATACTGGACATCGGCAGTGCTGGTGATCTGGTTGCCATCGCCGCGCTCGCTGAAGTCCGTGGCCGCGCCGAGGACGAGCAGATCATCCTTGGTGGCCTTGGCGGTGAAGTCGCGGTAGTTCTTCCAGTCGCCCATCACCTTGTATTCCAAGCGGCCATTGATGCCGTAATCGAAGGGCGAGGTAACGTAGTCGGTATTGAGCGAAGCGGCCCCGTCGGTGTAGCCGAGGACGGCGTTGAGGGGGTTATCCTTGTTGTAGTTGCCGTAGACGAGGTAGGCGCCCTGAACATAGCTGGTGTTGCCGCCGCCGACCAGCGAATCCATCAGCGAGGTATCGGCTGCGAGCTGGTTCTTGGAGCTCATGATGAACTCATGAGTGACCTGGTCCTTGACTTGGCCAACCCAGAAGCCGAACTGATCGGAGAACATGTACTTGGCCCAGGCTTCCAGGAGGCTCAGGTTGCCGCCGTTGCGGTTGGATTCCCACTGGATGAAGTACTGCAGGTCCTTGGAGAAGGCGGTGCCGCCGAGGTCGAGCCGCATGCGGCGGACTTCAAAGCCGTTCTCCCAGTCATTGTCGTCATCGGACTGGGCATCTTCGCGGAAGTTGGTGACGTTGCGGAACTGGAACTGGGCAGCGGGGCGCAGCACCCAGGCATCGCCGGCGCGGATATAGAAGCCGTTGTCATAACCGGCGCCCGTGTCCCCGCCGTTGGCCAGCAGCTGGCTGCGGCGTTCGGCATCGCGGAGGACGGAGTCCACCGTGTTGGCCAGGTCCTTGCTGTTGGTGGCTTCCTGAGCTTCCAAGGCAGCGACTTTATTCTCCAGTTCTTGGAGCCGGGCTTCCCGCGAAGCGGGCTCGGTGGCCCAAGAAACCGCTGTTCCGAGAGAGAGGGTCGCTGCGACCGCTGTGAGGATACGCCTTTGGGCGCGATACATCTGCTACTCCTTTCCTGAGAGTGGTCTTTGGCCACCTACACCTCCGGCAGAATCCGCTCATGCGGCGATCTGCCCGAGCACAAAGAGGTTCGTGTGCCCAATCCGAGAGTGTTTCACGGGCACACGCCTTTCATTGTCGGCCAAGATCTCGCTTTTTCGCGAGCTATTCTACGATGGGGTACTATTTGAAGGCGAAATGGGCCATTTGGCAAGGGGGCGACCGGCAAAAAGCGAGTCCCATAAAAGGCGCAATACCCGCCATCAGACGGGTTCTGGCGCTGGTCATGTGCGATCTCCTTCCCATTTGGTGGCGATTGGCCACGACAAGAGTTCCCAAGGCTTCGATCCACCCGGATCGAGCTTGCTCATACCGATTGGGCGATATTGATTGTCCGACTACGCGCCGCCACGATCGCTGGGGCGCAGCAGTGCCAGCCCAATACGTGGAGGGATAGTTTGGGTTTGACTATGAAAACCGTGTGAGCGTTTGTTCAGAACGGCGCTTGCCTTCAGTTGGGAAGAATGGCCATCCGCGTCGCAAGGGCGGCGGGCTCCGCGGGCGTCTGGGCGGAGAGCTGCGAGCCGGTGGTGGCATTGGCGGTGAGCATCTGTGCCGCGGGCGGAATGGCGCCGAAGAGCAGCGTAAGCAGGACCGAGAGGACTACGCCGAGCCGCACGGCGAGCTGCGGCTGGGTGGCGGGAATGCCCGGAACGGGGGCCTCAGCGGCTGGGCCGTCGGTGCGGAGGAACATCGTGGCGACGATGCGGAGGTAATAAGCCGCCGACACCGCGGCGTTGACGATCAGGATGATCGCCAGCCAAGTCAGGCTGCCGTTCAGCGCCGGTTTGATTAAGAGCAGTTTGCCGAGGAATCCGACGGTGAGGGGGATGCCGATGAGGCTGAAGCAGCAGACTGCCATCGCCAGGCCGAGGCCGACGTGGCGGCGACCCTGGCCGGCCAGGTCTTCGAAGGTTTCGGCGGCGTCATCGCGCCCATCACGCGGGGGCAGCAGCATCAGCACGCCGAAGGCGCCGGTGTTCATGAGGCCATATGCTGCCAGGTAGAACAGCACGCCGGCCAGCCCCTGCTGGGGTACCGTGTGCAGCGCCGCCAGGCCCACCAGCATGTATCCGCTGTGCGCCACCGAGCTGTACGCCAGCACGCGCTTAATGTTGTTCTGCAAGAGTGCCAGCACGTTGCCGATGGACATGGTGATAGCGGCGATCACCCAGAGGAGCGTGAT
>JBLNDH010000094.1:0-11946 GCA_050261455.1 Bacillota bacterium | reverse complement strand
GCCGCTCCGACCAACCTGGCAGCCGCCGCCGCCAGCGATACCCAGGTTGACCTGACCTGGGCCGACAACTCCAGCAACGAGACCGGCTTCGCCATCGAATGGTCCACCAGCCCCACCTTCGCCGCCGCCCAGCGGCAGACCGTCGCCGCCGGCCAGACTTCCTGCTCCGTCACGGGCCTGAGCCCGGAAACCACCTACTACTTCCGCCTCTATGCGTACAACGCCGCGGGGGGATCGGCTGTCACCACCGCCAGCGCCATCACCGGGCCGGCTGCGCCAACCGGGTTGGCAGCCGATGTGTACACTAACGTCACTCGGGTTGATCTTACCTGGGTCAACAACTCGAACAATGCGACCGGATTCATCATTGAGCGTCAACGCAATGGAGAGAGTCCCGTACGGATCTCGGTTTCAGGGACAACCACTCTTAGCTACAGCGACGTAGGGCTTGATCCCAGCACGATGTATACCTACCGCGTCTTCGCCACCAATAGTTACGGAGAATCCGCCTCCAGCAATTCTGTAACCATTGCGACCACGGATTTTGCCGCTTATCACCAAACATACTTCACTAATGAGCCCGATCTGACGCCCTATGGGATCGGCGATGCAATAGGCCAGTACAGCGGGTTCTTCTGGACGGGAACGGGCTACGACTGGTCGGCTCCCAACGAAGCAGGTACTCGTGCGGTTGCGCGCCAAGTAGCCGCCCAAGGTGGAATTCTCTATATTGACGACGGCTTCTGGATCCCAGAATGTGCAGGAGACTATGCATTCGACATTCGCACCAGCGATCCAGCAACGGTCCAATCCACCATCACGGTCTGGTCTCAGGTCATCGATTGGATCAAATCGGAATGCCCGAATTTGAAGGTGGGATTCTACGGAGTCTTCCCGATTCGTGATTACTGGACACCAGCGAACTATTGGGCTGCTGTAGCGAATCCCAATGATCCCTGGTACCAGTCCCATTTCGCCGATTTTGAAGCGAAGTACCAGGACTGGCAGGCTGCAAACGATGTCCTGGCACCTTTGGCCGCCAAGGCAGACCTAATATTCCCCTCCCTGTATGCCTTCTATGATAATTCGACAACCTGGCAGTATTATGCCCAAGGCATGATTGCTGAAGCGGCACAGTATGGGAAACCAGTCGTACCATTCATCAACATGAACTTGCATCCAAGCACCAATCCGGGAGTGATCATTGGCGGTGATTTCTGGCAAGTACAACTGGATACATGTCGGCAGCTGGCGGACGGTCTTGTGATTTGGGGTGGCGTAGACTACTCGGTCAATCCAGCACAACCCTATGCATGGAATGACACTGCTCCGTGGTGGGAACGGACGGAGGCTTTCGTTCTAGCACACTAGCGGGCAGCGGCCATAGGAAAGCAGTACACGACGGCCTCCTCTAATTCTGTATGCCGAGTTGGCACAAGACAAGAGCCATCCTTGAAAAGGATGGCTCTTGTCTTGTGCATAAGGATGTAATACACACCCTGCTCAAGCTGTACCTCATCTGTGGCCACAGAATCCCCGTCCTCCCCACCCCTTCGTGTTCTTCGTGGCCCTTCGTGGTTAAGAACTCTACGCCGACTTCGCCACCCGCCCCGCCGCGGCTGCCGTCCGCCACAGCACAGCCTTTTCCTCGCTGTCCGCCGGCTCCACCGCCACCCGCCGCACCCGCTGCCCCACGTGGCAGAACACTTCATACGGGATCGTGTTGGCAATCTCCGCCAGGGCATACGCGCTGGCCGGCGACAACGGGTCGCTATCCAGGATCGTCACCTCATCGCCCAACTGAGCCTCGGGCACGCCGGCCAGATCGACCGTCACGTAATCCATGCTCACCCGGCCCACCACCGGCACTGCCTTGCCGTGCACCACCATCTTGGCCCGATTGGAGAAGCTCCGCAGGTACCCATCCGCGTACCCCACCGGCACCAAGCCGATCCGCGTGTCGCGCTCGGCCTTCCACGTCTGGTTGTACCCCACGCTCGTCCCCGTCTTCAGGTCGCGCAGCATGATCAGCGGCGCCACCCACTTCAGCACCGGCCGCAGCGGCCGATCCATACTCGGCCGGCACGTCGGGTCGATCCCATACAAGCCGATCCCCGGCCGAACCATGTCGAAATGCGCCGCCGGCAAAAAGAAGATCGCCCCGGAATTGGCCGTGTGCCGCAGCACCTTCGGATTCTTCAGCGCCGGCTTGCTCGTCGCCATGCTGAACCGCCGCAGCTGTTCGGCATTGAACGGATTCGCTGGCTCTTCCGAACTCACAAAGTGCGTGCACAAGCCGAAAAGGCGCAAAGCGGAATACGATTCGATTGCCCCCAAGAGCGCATTGAACCGCTCGATCGGCGTGCCCTCGCGGGCGCAGCCGGTATCGAGCATCACCTGCACATTGGCCGGCCGATTGCACGCCCCGGCGATCCGCGCCACATCCGCCGCCGCCGCGGGCGTCGAAACCGTCAACACCCACCCGTTGCGCAGGGCCAGCTCAATCGTCTCCCGCTGAGCCCAGATGTACAGGTCCTCCACCGGCCGAAGCACCATCAATGGCACCGGCGTCGCCCCCAGCGCCATCGCCTCCTCCATGGTCACCACCGCCAGCGCATCCACCGCCGGCCCTTCCAGATGATCCATCGAGTAATTGGTCAGCGCATCGGCCACCAGCCGCGCCCCATGCCCATACGCGTCGGCCTTGACCATGGCGCAGATCTTCGTCTTGGGCCCCAGGGCGTGACGCAGCACTTTCACATTATGGAGAAGGGCTTCGCGGGAAATGAGGGCTCGCGGCTGCCCCAAATGTTCTTGCCCATCCATGAGAACGTATCGCTTTCCGGCCAATTCCATTCGGCCAAACGAGTATACCACCCGGTCCCCGGAGAAAAAATTCAGACACCGAGGATGTGGATGTGTCGTCCTGACGATTATCGGCAATCACCCACTCAACTCCGCCGGGAATTGTGTGGTTTACAGTGGATTAATAGAGGTCGCCAGTGAACCGCCAGATGGTCGGCGGTGGATCCACGGTGGATTGCAGGAGGCGATTTCGCGCGCAAATGAGCGGGCCGAGGCTTGGGGCTGCAGCAGGTTGCTGTGGCGAGTCGCGGACGAGACAAAGGTCTGTGGGTCTTTCCCCGAGCTACCCAGCGCTGGCCGTCTAACTACTTCTGCCGGAAGACGATGCGCCCCTTGGTCAAATCGTAAGGCGAAAGCTGAACTTTCACCCGATCGCCCGGCAGAATGCGGATGAAATGCTTCCGCATCTTCCCCGACACGATCCCCAGGATCTCGTGATTCGAGTTCTCCAGTCTCAGTTTAAACATCGCATTCGGCAGCGCCGTTGTCACAACTGCTTCTACTTCAATAGCTTCCGATTTAGCCACGACTAATCTCCAAAAACCCGCAGACCCTCTCCTGCTGGCCAATCCAGCACCGAAACCTCTATGTTATGAGACAAACCCACGCTGGACAAGCTAATACTAAGGCTGGCAGGCCGCTAAACCCCATACCACTCCGCCGCCTTGCTGCTCAAGTGGCCAAGTAATGGCCCGGCCGAGAGATCCTGCCCCGTCACCCGCTTCACCAGCTGTCGAGCCCGGAAGCGTTTCCCTTGGCTATGAATCCTCCCGCGCAACCAACCCAGTAGGGGGGTGAACTGCCCCTGCGAGAGCTGTTCATCCAGACCGGCGATGTCCCGCCGGGCCTGTTCGTAAAACTGGGCAGCATAAAGGTTTCCCAGCGTGTAGGTCGGGAAGTACCCCAACGAGCCGATGCTCCAGTGGATATCCTGCAGGCAGCCACGGGCGTCATCGGGAACCGTCAGACCCAGGTACTTCTTGGTCTTCTCGTTCCAAGCGGCGGGGATGTCGGGAACGGCCAGTTCCCCGGTGAGCATGGCCTGCTCCAGCTCGAACCGCATGAGGATATGGAGGTTATAAGTGACTTCATCGGCATCGGTTCGGATAAAAGAGGGCCGGACATCATTTACGGCCAAAACCCACTGATCCTCGGTGATGTCGCCGGTGACCTCCGGGAAGGCTTGCCTCACCTTCGGGAAGAAGAATCGCCAGAACGGACGGCTGCGACCAACCAGGTTCTCCCACATGCGCGATTGGGATTCATGAATCCCCAGGGAGACGGCCTCCCCACGCGGGCTACCCCAATGGATGGGGGGCAGGCCTTGCTCATACAAGGCATGGCCGGTTTCATGGAGAACACTGAAAAACGCATCGCCGAAGTACGCTTCGTCATAGCGAGTGGTCATGCGGCAATCCCCAGGGCCGATGCCACTGCAGAAGGGATGAATGGCGATATCAAGCCGGCCGGCGGAGAAATCAAACCCCATGCATTCCGCCGTCTCCCGCGCCAATTGGGCCTGCTGGGCAGCCGGGAAGTGCCGCTGGAGCAAGTGGATAGGGGCTTTACGGGTGGACTGGGCAATACGGGCCACCAGATCCACCAGCGGCGCGCGCAGCTCATCGAAGACGCGCCGAAGACCTTCGGTCGTTTCGCCGGGTTCATAGAGATCCAGCAGGGCGTCATAGAGATGGCCTGTATAGCCAACGCAGGCGGCTTCCTGACGCTTCAGGTCAAGCATTTTGCTGAGCCAAGGCTGAAACGTCGGATAATCCGAACGTTTTCTGGCGTCAATCCAGGCATGCTGGGCAAGCACGGCGGTGCGACTCAGCTCCTCCACCAGCGATGAAGGCAGCTTGACTGCCCGATCGTAGGTGCGGCGGACCTCCCGGATATTCACGGCTTCGTCGTTATCGGGATCACTGACCAATTCGGAGCCTTCCACGGCGGCAAGCAGCTCGCCCGTCTGCGGGGAGGTCAGCCGTTGGTGGCTCAGGCGAGCAATCAGGGCCGACTGATCGGCGCGCAACTCCGCCCCCTGCGGGGGCATCTGCGTCTGCTCATCCCATGAAAGCAAGCTGCCGATAGAATCCCCTGTTGCGATGTCGCGTAAGGTGCTGACTAATTGCTGGTAAGCCTGCTTGGCGTCGCTCATAGCCTGGATTGTAGTCCCCGGCGAAGCCGACGCATCCTTCGCGCTGGGCAAATCCGACTTCGCCGGCCCGCGGCGAGCGGGCGGGCTTGGGCGAAACTAAGCGCGCAATCGCTTTTGTTTTCGCCTGGGCGCAGGTAGGATACCGCACCTTCTCGAAGAGTGTTTTGAAGTGAGTCACCCGATGTCGGAAAAAGACCAATACAAAGAAAAGTTCCGTCCCAATACCGATGCCACCTTGGAAAAGGAGGTGGCGGAAGCCTTGGGAGACATGTCGATCGAAACGCTGTACGGCTTTGACAAGCCGCAGGCACCGTCCTCCAGCGACCGGCCCGTGGAGAAAGGGATGCGTCGCGGGAAGATCATCTCGATCGACGCGGCCAAGGACGAAGTGTTCGTGGACCTGGGCGGCAAGAACCAGGGCATCGCCACGCTGAGCCAGTTCGAAAAGGAACCGGCGGTCGGCCAGGAGATGGACTTCCACGTCGATCATCTGGATAGCCGCGAAGGCCTGTTGATCCTGACGCTCAAGGGCGCGGTTTCGACGAACGTGACGTGGGAAAACCTGGAAGTTGGCCAGATCGTGGAAGGCAGCGTCACGGGCATGAACAAAGGCGGCCTGGAACTGCAGATCAAGAACATGCGCGGCTTCATGCCGGCGGGTCAGGTGGATCTGTATTTCCAGAAGGACATCTCGATTTTCATCGGCCAGCGCATGAAGGTCGAGGTGACGCAGTTCGATCGCGAGAAAAAGAACCTCATCGTCAGCCGACGCAACATCCTGGAGCGAGAGAAGGAAGAGGCCAAGACCAAGCTCCTGGCGGAACTGACCGAAGGGCAGATCCGTCGCGGAACGGTCCGGAGCGTGATGGAATACGGCGCATTCGTGGACCTGGGCGGCCTGGACGGGCTGCTGCACGTCAGCGAGATGAGCTATCGGCGGGTGAAAAACCCGGCGGAAGTGGTGAAGGTCGGCGACGTGGTCGATGTGAAGATCACCAAGATCGACAAGGCGACCGGCAAGCTGAGCCTGAGCCTGAAGCAGGCGATGGCGGATCCGTGGCAGAATGCGTCGGAGCGTTACCCGGTGGGCACGGCCATCACGGCGCGGGTGTCCCGGATCGAGGCATTCGGCGCGTTCCTCGAAGCCGAAGAGGGCATCGAGGGATTGCTCCCGGTCAGCGAGATTTCCTGGCAGCGCATCCGGCATCCGCAGGATGTGCTGAAGGAAGGCGAGACGGTGCGGGTCGTGGTGATATCGCTCGATCCGGCGGCCAAGCGCATGTCGTTCAGCCTGAAACAGGCGGGCGGCGATCCGTGGGCCAACGTCGAGACCCGCTTCATGCGGGACATGGTGGTCCCCGGCAAGGTCACGCGCGTGGCGGATTTTGGCGCCTTCGTGGAACTGGAGCCGGGCATCGAAGGGCTCGTCCACATTTCCGAACTGTCCAACCAGCGTGTGCGGACAACCGGGGATGTGGCGAAGGTCGGCCAAGAGGTCCGCGTTCGCATTCTCGATGTGGATCACGAGAAGCGGCGGATCAGCCTATCGATCAAGCGGGCTGACGAGGTCGTGGCCGCCGAGGCGCCAGCGGCGTCAGCGGCACCTGCACCGGCAGCCCCAGCCAAGAAGAAGAAACGCCCGCAGCTTCGCGGCGGGTTGGATTTCTAGCGGAATTCGATTATCAAGATCCATCCAAAGCCCACGGCAACGCCGTGGGTTCTTTTATGCGCTGCGGCGAGTTATTCTGGGCGCAGAGATCCGGGGCTTCGCTACGCTCAGCACCCGGCGTGGGGAAAAAAAGTCTCGTGGGGTCCGCTTTGGCGGACCCCATGAGACTTGATATGGAAATGGCACTCCGCCGATGTCAATGGAGGGGCAAGGATCGCATGTCAAAAAAGCCATGATGAGTCTCTTTCTTGCTTGCAGTGGGGGCGGGCGAGCGATGTAGTCAAATTGTCGTGAAATTGGGGCGGCAGGATAAGTGTGGGACCTGCCGCAGGGTCTTGGGGTTGTGCATGTGCCCGTATTGGGGGACCCACCCAACTGCAGGAATCTGGCTTGGCATGCCGGTTGATCCTGCGCGGTTCCAAGCCAGATGTGCAGGCATATCAATTCCTAAGGCCCAGGGTTCCCGAATGGGGCTGGGCAAAGGACAGTCACATGTACGCCAACGACGCGGCCAACACCGACGATGGGGCTAGGGACACGCTCTACGGCGCCGGCGGAACCGACTTTGCCTGGGGACAGTATGGCGGGCTGACGACCGATTATTTCACCGACGTGGAGTATATCAATAACTAGCGAGCGATAGTGATTGCGTGGCGGGGCCGAGATTCGCTTCGGCCCCGCTACGCGGTGTTGTGCGGGAGGGGATGGAGGATTGCCCGAGGTCAAGGCAGGAGATCGGAGGCCCGGCATGAAACGGCGACGCTGCTTTACGCTGGTGGAGCTGCTGGTGGTGATCGCGATCATCGGTCTGCTGATCGCAATCCTGCTGCCAGTGGTGCAGCGGGCTTGGCGACGCTTTGTGGTGCTCGCCTGCCCGATCGCCTACGTGGGGGAGGGCTACCGATTGCACCTGACCGACCCGCAGGGCAAGTACGATGTATCGTTCGATCAGCTCCAGGGGGTGGGCGGGACGCTGGCGTGGTCGCCATCGGGACGACGGATCGGGTTTTTCGGAGCGGATAGTGCCCCGGCGGGCAAACCGATTCAATCGTTCGTGGGCGTTGTGGACCCCATGAGCGGACAGGTGGTGATGCGAGGCAAAAAGTACGAGGGCGGCTTCTTCGCCTGCTGGACGGATGACGGGCACTTCTTTGAAGCGTCGCTGAGCAAGGCCTATTTGTGGGATGTGGAGACGGGGCAGGTGATTCGGCAGTTCACAGTAGAGCCCTTTAGCCTTGATCTGGGTACCTTGTCCGGTCCGCTGCCGCCGCAGTGTGCGCCGCTGGCGTTTGTGGCGACGCGCTACGTTTCGCGGGGAAAGGCCATCGTATTGCTGAGGAAGGATCTGAGCGAGGCGCGACAGCTGCCCTATCTGGCGAGCGGGGCCGTGCGGGTGGATCCGCTGGGGGAGTGGATCGCCTGGGATACTGGCGACGGCCAAGGCGGGCACCGGATCGCACTGAAGCGACTGAACGAGCCGGCCGCCACGCCCCCGACGCTGTTCGGGGGGGAGTTTAGGTATCCGCTGCTCTGCGACTGGACGGACGATGGCAACCTGCTGATCGCAGCCGGCGAGGACGGCCAGCATTGCGGGCTGTATCTGTACAACAAGGACGGGAAAATGATCCGGCAGATTCCCACGCCGGTGCGGGTGCTCGGGTTCCCGGCCTCGTATCGCAAGTACGGCCATCGATAAGCCGGAGGCGAGCCATGAAACGGCGACGCTGCTGGGGTCATGAAAAAGGGGTCAGTCATGAAAAAGGGGTCAAAGCATCTTCAGCAGGCCAAGCGTCAGAATATGCTTTGACCCCACCCCCTCACTCCTTTGTTTCGGAGGGGCGCGTCTCTTGCGGCCGGGCGGGGTCGGCAAAGCAATCTGCAGAGTCCGCTCAATTCGATCAAGAACGCCCAAGAGCCCACGCCAGCGCCGTGAGCTCTTTCATGCGCTGCCGTGAAAATCGGTAGAGGTAGTCAGCGTTGGATGCCTCAGGGATGCTTCCAAGCCGGACCGCAGCGCAGGTCCGGATCCTCCACGATGTTCCGAAAGATCTGGACCTGCGCTACGCTACAGTCCGGCTTGGGGGCTTCGCTCTTGCGGATCGTCAGGCCGACGCTTCTTCCGGGCTGGCCTCGGGCAACAGGATGTTGAACGTCGTGCCCTTGCCCGGCTGGCTGTTGACGGAGATGCGCCCGCCGCACTGTTGCACAATGCCATAGACGATGGAAAGACCGAGGCCGGTGCCCTTGCCCTCTTTGGTGGTGAAAAACGGCTCGAAAACGCGCGACTGGAGTTCCTCATCCATGCCGCAGCCGGTGTCCTGAACGCGGAGCCTGACGTACGGGCCGGCCGGCAGATCGTGGGCCGTCGCCGTGCGATCGTTCAGCCGAAGCGTGGAGGTTGAGATGAAGAGTCGGCCGCCGGTGGGCATCGCATCGCGGGCATTGAGGGCAAGGTTGACCAGCACCTGTTCCATCTGGCCTGGCTCGCCCTTGACCCAGGCGGCGCCACGGCGGTTGTGAACGACGACCTTGATGGCATCGCCAATGACACTTCGAAGCATCTGGCAGACGCTGCCGACAATGTGGTTCAAGTCGAGCACATGGGGCTGGATCACCTGGCGGCGGCTGAAGGCCAGGAGTTGGCGAGTCAACGTCGCCCCGCGGTCGGCGGCATTCTGGATTTCCTCCACCTGGACGCGGAGCGGGCCTTCGGGGGGCATCCGTCGCAGCAGCGACTCGCTGTAGCCGGAGATGACCGCGAGAATATTGTTGAAATCGTGGGCGACGCCCCCCGCCAGCCGTCCCACCGTCTCCATGCGATGAGCGGCCAGCAACTGCTCCTTCATCTGTTTGGCTTCGGTGATGTCTTCCATGATGCCGAGGATGCCGACGGTCTGGCCATGGGCATCGCGCAGCGGAGCAGCCCAGAGACTGATGTCCAACAGGGTGCCGTCCTTGCGGCGGCGTTTCAGCTCCATGCCCGTCAGCATCTGGCCACCGAGGGCAATGCGATTCACTTGCTCATGCTCCTCGCATCGGTCCGGGGGCACGACGGGAAGTGGACGGCCAAGGACCTCGGTTTCGCGCCAGCCAAACACTCGCTCGGCCGCGGGATTCCAGGTTCGCACCAGCCCCTGCTGATCAATCGCGCAAATGGCCAGCGGTGAAGCCTGGATCAACGCGGCCAGGCGTTCGTTGCTGTCGCGCAACGCTTCTTCCATGTGTTTCCGTTCGGTGATGTCGGTGATCATGCCGAACGAACCGGCTTGGCGGCCTTGGCTATCGAGGATGGGACTGCCGGAGAGCAATGCCCAGATGATTCGGCCATCTTTGTGCACGTACTGAAGTTCAAATTGCTCGGATATGCCTCGCCGGCGGCGTTCCAATTGCCGGTAAACCTCACGTCTGACTGGTTGGCTGACAAAGTCGATCCCGAACTTGCCGATCATTTCCTCGACGGTGTACCCGAGCATGTTGGCCATCTTGCGATTGACGAAAGTCGTACGCCCCTGAGCATCCAGCGCCCAAATGCCTTCATTGGCGGTCTCGACCAGGCGGCGATAACGTTCTTCGCTTTCGCGCAAAGCCGCTTCGGCGCGTTTGCGTTCGGTGATATCCACCAGCATGGTGATGATGCAGGGGCGGCCATCCAGCTCGATCCGTTCCATGGACATGAGGACATCGAACAAGCGGCCGTTCTTGTTGCGAAACTGCTTCTCGTACCGGGGCTCGGGGCAGTTGTGCAGCAGCAGTTCCCGGATTTGCGCACGCTCCTCGACACTCGTCCAACCGCCGATGTCAACGGTGGTTCGTCCGATCAGCTCGTCGCGCGCAAAGCCGGAGCGGGCGATGAAGCTCTCGTTGGCATCGATGATCCGCCCCTCCTCCAGGGTGGTAACCAGCAGGGGAATGGGGCTGGCATAGAAAACGCTGGAAAAACGCTTCTCCGACTCTCGGAGGGACTTGATGGCCCAGCGTTGCTCGGTGATGTCGTGCAGCGTGGCGACGACGCCTTCGATGTTACCGGCCTGGTCGCGCAGGGGGGCGGCACTGAGCGAGATGCTGAGCGGCTTGCCATCGGCGCGTGTCGTCCCGACCTCCAGGCCCGCGATGACACGACCGGTCCGCAGGACCTGGACGAACGGATGCTCCTCGGGCGGGAACGGTGAACCATCGAGGCGAGTGCGACTCCACAACGGCTCGACGTACGTTCGCCCCAGGATCCGCTCGGCAGGAACGCCCAGGATGCGTTCGGCAGCCGGATTGGCAAACGTGTACCGACCTGAGGAATCGAGCATGAGCACGCCATCGGTGATGGTCTCGACGATACGTGCCAGCCGCTCCTCGCTGGCGCGCAGCTGCTCGCGGGCGGCTTCCTCGCGTTTTTCGATGTCGCGGACGCGCAAGGCATACCGGAGGGTCTGCCCGAGGACCTCGGGGCTCATACGCGATTTGGGCAGGTAATCGGTGGCGCCGGCCTTCATGGCCTCCACAGCCAGCAGCTCATCGCCGGCGCCGGTGAGGATGACGATAGGGGTACGAACGCCGGCCGAACGGACCTCCTGCAGAATCGACAAGCCATCTCTGCCGGGCAGAAAGTGATCAAGGAACACGCAGTCGAACCCACCGCCGGTCAGGTGCTGGAGGGCAATCGCGCCATTGTCGCACTGCTCAACCTGTACCTGCAGATCGCCCGCCTCCAGCAGCCGGGCAACCGCCCGGCGCGTAACAACCTCATCCTCCACGACCAGTACCCGGATTCGCCTGTCCATAGGTAGCGCCAAACTACCCTATCTGTCCGCGAACCTCCAGCCGACGGCATCAGGAGGCCCTTGGCCAGAGGACTACACCGAATTTCGACTCGGGGTAGCGAGCTAACGGGAACGGGGCTCGGGGAGGCGAGCCTCCCGCCCGACTACTGCATCGGTGCGAAATCCGCTCTAGCCCGGCTCAGCACGCGAACTGGCGAAAACAAGAACTTGGCGTCAAGCTACAGCAGCGGCGCAGGTACGAACAACTGCTCAACAACGCCGCTGAATTCCTGTTTCTTCGGAAGCTGTTGAATCATCGCCGTTTTCTCCACCAGCCGGGCCGATGCAAGCTGGTCCTGGCTCGCAGACTTGGAGGTACTCCTAGGTTCGGAGGTATCGGCTGGCGAGCTATCCTGACACACGAAGGCGGAGTCAATCAGGAAGTAGTCATCGGCGTCGATCAGATTGTCATAGTTCAGATCGCCATTGCAGTAACCGGTGCGGCC
>JBLNDH010000093.1:0-5149 GCA_050261455.1 Bacillota bacterium | reverse complement strand
GCACCACACAAACGCCGGCTCGTCTGTGGCCTTATACGTCACCGCTCGATCGCTGCCATTCCGCAGCCGTATCGGAATCGGCATATCCAGACGCACCCTCGGCGGCACCAACACCGTCAGCGTGATCCCCTCCACGGTCACGCTCCTCTCGGCCGGCCTCGTAGTAGGTTGAGTCGTCGGCTGGGTTGCAGCAACTTCCGCCTTTGATGCCGTTCGATCCTCTGCCCAGCAATTGCCGGCCAACAAGACCAGGCACAAAGCCATCGGCATTCGCATGACGTCCTCCCTTCATGTGGAAGATGAAACCGGCCAGATAATGCACCATCCCCTCGGCCCCTTCCTCCCTTCGTGCCTCAGTGCCTTTTGGGCTGCGGACCAACCCCGCAGTGGGGCCATCCCCACCCCCTTCGTGGCAACATATTGTAGCACAGACATCTTGCCCGTGCGCGTTCTATCTGCGTTGATCTGCGTTAATCCGCGGCCCTATCTTTGTCGCTTCAGGGCTTCCCGCAATTCCGCCCAGATCCCCTCCATGGGCCGCGACGTGATGCTCAATCCCCCGGCGGATTCCAGCGACAGCGTGTAGATCCGATCCTGATAGAAATACGTCCACGGGCTCTCGCCCTGGGCCACGCGCACCCCTTTTTCCTCCCGGTATTTCACATCGTTGGCCAGCTTCCAGAAGTTCTGCCACAGCTCGGCCTCGAACTCCCTGGCGGCTGCCGCCTGCTTGGGATCGCCCTGGTACGCCACCGGCGCCCGGCCCGGATCATCGATCGGAAACGCCTCGGCCGGCGTCTGATAATCCCCGAAAATCCGGTAGAACAGCACCAGGCTTTGCCCCCGCAGGGGATCGTTTTGCTCGATGAACCCCCGATCGAACTTGATCACCAGCGAGTCCAGGTGGGCACAATGCCCCTTGATCGTGAAGAACTTCGGCGGCAACTGCTTTCCATCCCGCCCATACTCCACAAACATCAGCGTCGTCTGCTCAATCGTGTCGCCCTTCTTGACCTGATCCGTGACGACAATTTCTGCTACGCGCTTCTCGGTGGTCAGCCGGGCCACGAACTCCCGCAGGTGCTGTCGCTGCTCTTCCAGACGCTTGATCTGCTCCTGCAGCCTGGCTTCCGTCGAGCGGTTTTTCTCATACCGGTACAGCCCATACGAGCCAGCTACCACCAGCCCGCACAGTAGAAGAAGCTGACCAATTCGCCGTACCATCAGAGCACCGATCCTCCAACCCTGGCGACCTATCCCTCTTATCGGCACTCCCACCCTGCTCCCTTCTATTAACCAGCCTCTAGCTACTACCCACTATTTCCCATTCGAATCCAGGACATGCGGCCGCGCCGGGTTTGCGTTCGGCCACAAGTTCCCGATCGTCTGCTGATCGCTGACCAGCACGGTCAAGTTCGCGCTGGGCGTCTCGTATCCCAGGTACTTGCCATCGTGGCTGAAATAATGATAGGTCGGCTCGCCTTCCAAGCCCAGCCGGTCCCTCACCATTATGGCATTGATCTTCTTTCCGCCGAACGTCACCGACTGTTCTTTCTCCACATCAATGTACCGGTGGACCAGCTCCCGATCGTTGCTGACCCAGACCAGGAACAGGTACCCTTTGGCTTCGTCCAGCGGCACCAACCTTGGCAACAGGCTCGACAAAGCCTGCGGCAGGTAATACGGCGACAGGTCGCGCGTGACGTTCTTCGGGCCGGCCTTGTTCGTCTGGGTCACGTTCAGCCGGTACCGCTCCACCGACCGCACTGCCGGGTGCTGCGGATCCTTCGGGTCGCCGTTGGCGCTGTCCAGGACCCGCACCATCCGCCGATCGCTCTGCCCGAACTCGCTGACCGAATCCTTCGTGCCGTCCTTCTCCACGACCGTGATGGTCACCCAAGCCTCGTTCTTGCGACTGTCGGCACAGAACATCTCCGATGCCGTGTCCACTTTCGTTCCCGGCTCCGTCAGCCCCTGCGAGACCGCCGCCACATATAAGCCGCTCTGGCCCTGGCGATCCCCGAATTCCTCCACCACGTAGGTCCAGCCGATGTCCTTCCCCTTCCGCTGCACGCGCAGGAAGCTCTCGGCGGTAAGCACTTCCTTCAGGCGTTTGGGCAGGTTCACCAGCAGCGTCCGCGAACGATACAGCCGCTGGTCGTTGTCCGCCTGGATGGCCCGCAGGTCCAGCACCTGCACCGAATCGAGCATGGCCCGGAAAATCCGCACCGCCAGCGCTTCCGAGGGGTCCTCGGCATTCTCCGGATCGTCGCTTGTCCGGTTGGATGGCGTCGTCAGGTCCAGCACGTAGTAGTGCTGATCATTCCGCTGCAGCATCGCGATCTGGCGAAGGTAGGCCTGCGTTCCCTGCATGTACTGCAACACCAGCAGGCCGGCGTCATAGTTCCCGATGTTGATCACATCCCGACGCATGATGCGGCAGCCCGACTGCTGCAGCGTCACCTGCTTTTCCATCTCACCGAGCACGCCCGGCTGGGTCTTGGACTCATCCACGGTCGGCGTGGTCGGATCATCCTGGCCCACCAACCGCGCGGGCTTCTCGAAGACCATCTGCGAAACCTTCAGGACCCACTTCTCATCGTTGTTCAGGTACTGGACGATGTTCGTGCCCACCACGGGGGGCTTAATCTGCGTTCCATTCACCGGCGGCCGAAAGGACAATCCTGCTGCCCGGCTGGTGAAACGTTCCCCGAGGTACTGGCTCGCATCGTCACCCGCTTGTGCGTAAGCCGCAGATGCTTTCCCCAACCCGAGCACCATCGCGCACAAGAGCAGGACGTATTTCGTCAGATGCATATTCTGGCTCCGGAGTGTTGGATTACGCATTCCCCTTTTGCCGGACCCCATCGGGTTGCCGACCAACTCCAAAGCTCCATTTTCGCTGAACTTCCGCCCCAGTGCAAATGCTTCGGGGCTTGGGCCGGGAAGGTCCGGGGAGATTACAGTTGACCAATTGAAAAACGATTGGGGACGCAGTAATTACCTAGCCCTTTAATCATGCCGATAGATCTCCTTACAGGCCAGGAGTTGTTTTAGGGTCTGTTGATAGGAAGCACTCTTATGATCCTGAATATCGATCAGCACTATTACGAGGGCGGACAGTATGTCTGGTCGTCGCAGCGTCAGCAGGCTGTGCAGGAGGCCTCGCTCCGGTTGCTCCTGCAGGTGCTGCAGCATCGCACGGTCAGCCAGATCACCATGATGGTTGGTCTCCCCGGCTCGGGAAAGTCCAGCTACGCCGAGGTTTATGACCGGGATGACGTGGTGATCCTGGATGGTACGTTTGTGGATCCGCAGTCCCGGGCTACGTTCCTGGCGGCCGCTCGCCAGGCGAAGGTGCCCTTGGCGGTGGTGTGGATGGACACCGATTGGGAGGTTTGTTATCGGCGCAACTTGCAGCGCAACCCGGCGTGGCGGGTTCCGGAGGGGACTATGGCCGAGCTCCGTCAGCAGTTGCGAGCCCATCCGCCGACCACGGAGGAGGGCTTCGAGGTTCGCCGCGTCCATACCTGTCTGCCGGCCGCGGCGTAAGTGTAGTGGAGTAAAGAGCTTATAGATGCCCAGGGATTTCGTGCCCTGGGCATTTTATTGCGCAAAAGAAGAAGCCCGGAAACGGCGAGATTCCGGGCTTCGTTCTCAGTGCGAAAATCGAGGGATTACCGATAGAACTCGATGATCAGGTTCATGTTCACTTCGAAAGGAACGTCTTCCGGGTTGGGCAGCTGATTGACCTTGGCAGACAGCTGGGCCGGGTTGAATTCGAGCCAGCCGGGGATGTTGTGGCTGGGGTTCTGTTCCATATTTTCGCGCAACACCTTGTGGATCTTTTCTTTGAAGGTGATGGTCTGGCCGGGCTCGACCATGAAGCTGGCGACGTCGGTCTTACGGCCATCGATCAGGACATGGCCATGAGCGACCAGCTGGCGGCAGGCCCAAATGCTGCGGCCGACGCCGAGGCGACGCAGGACGTTGTCCAGACGGCATTCGAGCAGCTGGATGAGGGTCTTGGCGGTGTTGCCCTTGGACTTCTTAGCGATGGTCAGGAACCGCCGGAACTGCTTTTCCAGCATGCCATAATGGAAACGCAGCTTTTGCTTTTCATTGAGGCGGACGCCGTATTCGGTATTGCGACGGCCACGGTAGCCGTGCATGCCGGGGATGACGAGTTCCTTGGCGGTGTGCTTGGCGATATCGGCAATGGGAACGCCAACGCGACGGGAGAGCTTGACCTTCGGGCCGAGATAACGGCTCATGGGAGACTGCTTTCTACGGGCCACAAATACAGGCCCGCTCAAAACATGCGCGGCGCTTGGCAGGCCGCCGGGAACTTCCCGGCCAATTGGGCCCAAGCGACTGATGCGCGACACGGGCCGGGGCATGGTTTTGAGGCATGCACCGGCATTCTCCCCAAACGGGAGAGGGACTCTCCCGGAAGAGAAGGGGCAAATTATAGCGGAAGACAAAGGCGTGACAAGGGGGATGTGCAGCCGACCCGGCGGGAGCGCACGGGGAACCATTTAAAGCCACTCGGAGCCACCTTGGGACCAACTGGAGCCACACTTTGCCATATGCAAGATGACGGGAAGAAGTGGATAGTGGGTAGCGGATAGTGATTAGAGGGGAAATGGGTTCGTTTTGTCGAGAGGAGGGTATTCGGTTTTCAAAGAGCCGGCTCCGAACAAATGGAGACGAGCGGACAAGCCGCTAGGGATGACTACGTTGGCGGGATAAAAATGTTCGCAGGAATTTAGGATTTGGAGCAGCCGGGCTGCGGAAGCGGATCCTGCGGGGCAGTCGATGGAAAGAGAACCGCAAAGAGCGCCAAGGTTCGCCAAGGCGCCAAGGACCGGGGATGGCAGGATTGGGGGCCAGTTGATTGGTGTTGGCTTGTCCGGCTTTGGAGGGGGAGAGAGTAACCGGCCTGCTGAAGCGGGTTCTGCCAGACTTGTGCATCATCTTATGATTTGTACCCTCTTGCCCATGGACGATCACAAGTCTGTGACCCCGTCATGCCCCTTGCCGGAGAATCAAGAGTCAGTGCAGATCGAGCCGTTGGGGGAGAAACGCAAGCGGCTGGCGATGTGGCTTGTAAGGGGTTTTGTTCTTCTGCTGGTAGGGGTCATCGCGT
>JBLNDH010000092.1:0-8221 GCA_050261455.1 Bacillota bacterium | reverse complement strand
GGGGCGGGCTGATTGGCACCTCCGTAGCCGCCGCTGTAGGGCTGGACTTGGCCGGTAGCGGTTCCGCCGCCGGGGGCTGGGACTTGGGCCGAAGGCTGAGAGGGCTGAGTGGAGGCAGCCTGGCCTATCTGTTTGTAGGCGGAGACTGCGTCGGCATAGGCATCGGTATAGGCGGAGCTATTGGCCAACTGCTGGCGCATTCGCTGGACGGAGGCTTTGATGTCGTCGGGGATCTTGGATTGATCGGCTCGGGTGTCGTACCAGGCGATGAGCTGGCCCGCTGTCCGCTGGACGAAGATGTTGTCGGGGGTGTACTTCAGGGCCAGGGCGATGTCGGAGAGGGCGAGGGAGGTGTTGTCCTGCTTGGCGCTCATGTAGGCGGCGACGGCCCAGGCGAGGCCATCTTCGGGGTTGCGGCGGAGCAGATCCTGAGCCTGGGTGTCGGCCATCTCAGGAAGGCCGAGCTGAACCATCTTTTGAACATAGGCCTGCTCGGCGGTGAGGTTGTTGGCCTCGACGGCCTGGGAATCGGCGTAGGCTTGGATGGCAGAGGAGGGATCAGGAGCTTGGCGGATGGCTTCAATGACGGCGGTGAGGCGGTCGGATTGCTGAGCGGGTGGGGGAATGGCCTGAATCGGGTCGGCGGCTCGCGTTGTAGCGGGGAGGGCGAGGGTGCCTCCCGCTATGGCGGCCGAAAGAAGCAAACGTGCGGATTTCATACAAACCTCCGCAATCAATATCGATGCTGTTAGTGGAAACAGTGATGTTGTTTAGTTGTCCCGTAAGTAACCATAGAGGGGGACACGGGGGGATTCCAGCGGTTAGAGAAAAATGAGAAAAAGAAAGAGGGGCGAAGGCGGGGCGGAGTTGGGGCGCGAAACTGCAAGCGATTATTCGGATTAGACGGCGAAGGAAGAGTCTCTGTGCTTGATTGATAATTGACAATTGCCAATTGACAATTTTCAATTGAAGAGGAGAGGGTGGGGTCAGTCGGACAGCTGTTGGTCGGAGATGATTTGGCCGTCTTCCATGCTGATCATGCGGCGGGCACGCTGGGCAAGGGCGGGGTCGTGGGTGACCATGACGATGGTTTGGCCGGCCTCGGCGATCTGGTGGAAGACGTCGGCGACGAGTTCGCCGTTGCGACGATCGAGGTTGCCGGTGGGTTCGTCGGCCAAGAGAACGGCGGGTTCGTTGGACAAAGCGCGGGCGATGGCGACGCGTTGTTGTTCGCCGCCGGAGAGACGGTTGGCGCGACGTTTGAGTTTTTCGGCGAGGCCGAGCTGGGTGAGCAAAACAGCGGCGCGATCCATGGCGGCGGAGCGAGAGAGGCGGCCGAGCTTGAACATGGGGAGGGCAACGTTTTCCTGGGCGGTGAATTCCTTGAGGAGGTAGTGGAACTGGAAGACGAAGCCGACTTTGGCGTTGCGGAGGGAGGCGAGTCCCTGGTCGTTGAGCTCGGTGGTGTCGGAGCCATCGATGAAGATACGGCTGGGGGGAGAGAAGGGGCGGTTGTTCTCGTCGTATTGGGAGGGGCGGTCGAGGCCGCCGAGAAGGTAGAGGAGGGTGCTTTTGCCGGAGCCGGAGGGACCGACGATGGAGACGTATTCGCGGCGGTTGATGGCGACGGAGACGCCGTTGAGGATGTGGGCGGCGGTTTCGCCGGAGCCGAGGAGACGGTGGACATTTTGGGCGCGGAGGAGGGGGGTGGAGGTGGAAGTGGAAGGAGGTTCGAGGACGGTAAGAGTCATTGGCGGAGATTATAGGGGAGGAGCGACGAAGCGACAGAGCGACGAAGCGACGAAGGGGAATGACGAAGGCCGAAATCCGAATTGTCGAATCAAATCCGAATGACGAGAAAGAAGAAAGCCACAGAGGACACAAAGGACACAGAGAGAAGAAACGAGTCGGCTTCTCCGTGTTCTCTGTGGCTCATCCGCTCCTTCGTTTGGCGATCTTGGTGCTTCTGGCTGTTTCAAGTCGTACCATTAGGGCGGACGCATTGCACTGAACCCTCACCCCGACCCTCTCCCGGAATACCGTGCGAGGGGGACAGAGGAGCAGGGGTCGGGGGAGAGGGGTCAGGAGAAAAGAAGAGGGCGAACACGAGGTTCGCCCCTACGGGAACCCTGGGCGAGGGGGGAGAGGGGGAGGGTGCGAAATGCGGCGGCCTAGCGGCTGGGATCGGTCTTTTGGATGGGTATGATGGGGGTGTGGGTTCATCGGAAGACAAGCCGGTGCTGGATTATGCGACGCCGAGGGGACGGGCGGGGAAGAGGGTTTACCTTGGGATAGCGAGTTGGGTGTTTGCGGTGCTGGCGGTTCTGGGGAATATCCGTTTTGGACAAACGTCGTTTGAGAATTACAGCCACTTGTGGCTGTATGCGAAGCAGATGGGGCATTCGATTCCGGCGGCGCATGAAGTGTGGGGGTGGCGGATTCCGTTTGGGGCGATGTCGTATTGCATGGCGATGATTGACGTGGTGGTGCACGTTGCGCTGGCGGGGGTTTTGGCAGTGGCGGGGTTCATGGCGATGGGGACATCGCCGCATGCGGAAGCGGTGTATCGGTTGTATATTCGGTGGAAGATCGTGTTTGCGTGTGTCGGTCTATATGTGGACACGCAGCTGATGGGGACTGTTGGCACGTTCACGCGGCATAAGTCGCTTGGGTCGGACGAGATCGTTCTGGTGACATTTCTTTGTGCGATTGTGGTTCCGTTGGTGTTGTTGTGGGATTTGCGACGGGTGAGGGCGTAGGCGGATTGAGGGGGCGACACGCAATAGCGTGCCCTACATGGCTGAGAGGCAGGGGTCAGGGGAGAGGGGTCGGGGGTCAGAGGCAGGAGCACGGCCCTGCGGGCCGCCACGAAACGGGGTCGGGAGAAATCTGCGGACTGGCGTACCGTTGGGGCTGAAGCAGACGAGGCATGGGCATCATGTTCGAGACGCCCGTGCTACGTTGGGCGCGTGGCACGTTGTTGAGCGAGTTATGGGGGTTGGGGGTGCTTGATGGTGAGTTGCGGGATCAGTGGGCACCGCGGATGACTTCGACGGGGTCGTATTTGGCGGCGCGGCGGGCGGGGTAGACGGCGGCGAGGGTGACGACGAGCATGGCGCTGAAGAAGGCGAGGATGTATTGGTTGCGGGATTCGCTCATGAGGAGGCCTTCGGCGGTGACGAGGCCTTCCATGCGGATGGGGATGCGGCGGAGGATTTCGACGGCGATCTTGCCGAAGATGAGGCCGGTGATGGAACCGATGAGGCCGATGACGACACCCTGGAAGAGGTAGATGAGGGTGATGTCGGTGCGGGAGAGGCCGAAGGACTTGAGGATGGCGATGTCGTTGACGCGTTCGAGGACGGCCATGATGAGGATGTTGAGGACGCCGAACGCGGCGACGACGAGGAGGGCGGCGGTGATGAAGCCGGTGATGATGGTTTGGATTTTGAAGATTTTGAGGAAGTTGGCGTTGGATTCCTGCCAGGATTCGGTTTTGTAGCCGGCGATGGATTCGATCTGTTTGGCGTAGGCGTCGGCTTTGTTGTAGTCGTTGGTGCGGATGACGATGCGGTTGATGATGTTTTTGCGGTCGAGGAGGGTTTGGGCGTTGTTGAGGAGCATGTAGACGCGGGAGTAATCGACGGGGGTGACGCCGGTCTGGAAGATGCCGACGACGCGAGCGGTGGCCTTGCCGCCCGTGGGGGAGGAGAGGGAGATGATGTCATTGAGGTTGGCGCCGAGGAGGGAGGCGACGCCTTTGCCGAGGATGACGCCATCGGCGGTGGAGCGGAGTCGGGAGAAGGAGCCTTCAAGGAGTTTGTCGCCGATGGTGGTGACGCGGACCTGCTGTTCGGGTTCGACGCCGACGACGGAGATGCTGATGGTTTTGGTGCCGTACTTGGCGATGGCGCCGTCGGTGACTTCGGGGGCGACGGCGAGGATGCCGGGGAGGCGGCGGAGCTTGCCCATGAGGCCTTCGGGGTTTTTGACTTTTTTCACCTGGTCGCGGGGTTTGATGCCGGTGAGGTCGAGGAGGGCGTTGGGGTCTTTGTAGACGAGTTGGAGGATGGGGGTTTGGGTTTCGCGGGGTTCGTCGTTGATGAGGATGTGGCCGGAGGACTCGACGGTTTCGATGATGAACTTATCGCTGAAGCCGGCCATCATGGCGTCCATGGCGATGTACATGGTGACGCTGATGGTGACGCCGGCGATGCACACGAGCGATTGGCGCTTGTGGGCGAGGAAGTACCGCATGGAGATGAGCCAGCGCATGGAATAGTTGATAGTTAGTAGTTGCCAGTTGCCAGTTAGTGGAAGCCGCGGAAGGGGGAGCCTTCTTGTTGTTTGGGTTTGTTGAGGTTGGCGGCGGTGACGGGGTCAATGAAGTCGGTGCGGACGTGTTGGCCGGGTTTCATGGCGTCGATGGGGCTGAGGAGGACGAGGTCGTCGGGGCGGAGGCCGGAGAGGATTTCGGTGCGTTCGACGGAGCGGAGGCCGATGTGGACGTCGGCCTGTTCGATCTGGTTGTTGCGAATGACGTAGACGCTGTTGGATTGGACGGCCTGGCTGGGGATGACCTGGGCGATGTCTTTGCGGTCGATGATGAAGGCGAGCTCGCCGGTCATGCCGGCGGCGTAGGCGGGGTTTTTCTCGAGCATTTCGACGTCGATTTCGAAGGTTCGGCGTTCGGGGTCGGCTTTGGGGTAGATGCGGTGGACGCGGCCTTCAAAGACGCGGTCGCCAAAGGCGTAGAGGGTCATGTGGACGAGCTGGTTGAGGTGGACCTGGGTTTTGTCCTCCTCATCGACGGCGGCGCGCATGACGAGGTTTTCCGGGCGGGCGTCGGCGACCTGCATGATGTGGTCGTTGACGGCGAGGCGTGTGCCGATGGTGACGGGGCGGTCGAGGACCTGGGCGTTGTCGATGGGGCAGCGGATGGTCTGGCGATCGACATTCCATTGGGCGATGCGGAGGGCGGCCTCGGCGACTTCGAGGTCTTTTTGAAGCTCAAGTTTCTTGGTGTCGCGTTGGGCTTTGAGGCCGGCCAGTTGGATGGAGAGGGTTTGGGTGCGATCGAGCGCGCGATCGAGGTCGGACTGGCTGGCGGCGTTGCGGGCGGCGGCGTCGGAGAGGCGTTTTTGTTCGCGGCGGGCGATCTCGAGGAGTTCGACGGTGCCGGCGATGCGGGAGTCGAGCTCGGCAAGCATGGGGGAGGTTTTTTCGTCGGCGAGCTTGGCTTTGAGGTCGCGATCGGCTTTGGACTGCTCGAACTTGTTCTGGACGCCGTCTTCGAGAACGACGGCGAGAGGTTGGTCGAGTTTGACCTGATCGCCTTTATCGACGAAGACCTTGGTGAGGTAGCCGGGGGCGTTGCTTTTGATGGGGTATTCGCGTTCGGGGAGGAGGGTGCCGGTGGCGTAGAAGGCTTGGATGACGGGGCCTTCGACGGCGTGGGTGACCATGACTTGGGGGCGGACCCAGCGGAGGACGAGGTGGGCAGTCGCGAAGGCCGCGAGGGCCAGGAGGGCGACGATGAAGATTGTGCGGATGAATGCGGCCGCTCGGAAGCGTTTCATGGCTGGAGGATTATAGAGAGTGGAGGGGATTTGTGCGCGGGGGCGGAGAGGAGATAGGAGGTGAGTTTGAAGGGGTTGTGGGATGGGTTCACACCTTGACAGTGCCGAGAACGACCTCTAGTGTAGGTGCAGTCCTATATTATTAGAATGGGAGCCACGTCATGGCGGTCCAGATGGAGCTGCACAAGATCATTATCAGCGAGATGCAAGATAAGCAGCTGATCTGGTTGAAAGAAGTGGATGGGGAGCGGAAGTTCACGATCGTGATCGGGTCGTCGGAGGCGATGGCGATCGATCGGCGGTTGAAGGGGAGTCCGACGCCTCGGCCGCTGACGCATGATTTGTTGGCGAACGTGATTGAGGAGATGGGGGGGGTGGTGGAGAAGATCGAGATCAACGATCTTCAGGCCAGTACGTTTTACGCGAAGATCCATATTCGGCAGGATGGGCGGACGCTGGAGATTGACAGTCGGCCGAGCGATGCCATTGCGTTGGGGATTGCGACGATGGTGCCGATCTTCGTGGCTGAGCACGTCCTGGATGCGGTTTCCGATTAGAAACGAGCTTGTTTGCACGGAGACGCGGGGAATGCCGTGAATTGGTCCATTGCGCTCGCGTAGCGGGGTGGGATGTCGAAAAGGGGTTCCGATTAAAAAATAGGCGATGGGGGTTGTCGGCGGCGCATCTGCTGCTTTTTCCAGCATGGATTGTGGAGTTGAATTAGCGAGGGATGTGGGGTGTTTTGCGCGCCTTGGGCGGGGTTTTGTGCGAGATAACGGCAGAAATGGGCCTTTTGGGGGCGTGGGCAGGGGGTGGTTGACGGTCTGGCACAGGGGTTGTGTAAGGGGGGAAGGTGGCAGTTTCCCGAGCAGAGCCATTGGATTCGGGGACTGGATGAGTGAACGCGATATAAACCGCGCGACCAGAGAGGGTGTGCGCGGTCCGGATAGCGGGTTGTAAAGGGGGGTGGACCGGCTGCTTCGTCCGCCCCCCTGTTTTGCCCGGAAACTGAACTGCGAGCGGCCGCGGAAACGCAAAGGAGCACTCATGCAGATGATTGAAGCGGTGATTAAGCCTCACAAGCTGGATGCAGTGAAGACGGCGCTGGCAAAACTGGGGGTTTTGGGCGTGACGGCGGTGGAATGCAAGGGATTTGGGCGGCAGATGGGGCATACGGAGCGGTATCGCGGGGCGAAGATGGACGTGGGGTTCGTGCCGAAGGTGCTGCTGAAGATCTGTGTGAAGGCGGAGGATGGGGAGAAGGCCGTGCAGACGATCATGGAGACGGCGAGGACGGGGGAGGTGGGGGACGGGAAGATCTTTGTGTATCCGGTGTCGGAAGTGGTGCGAATCCGGACGGGTGAGAAGAACGAGCAGGCGTTGTAGGTCGGTTCTGGTCTACTGGCTTGGCAGAGGGTCTTGCCGGCCAGGGCTAAACAAGGATTGCAAGCAGGAAACGAAGGCCGGGCTGTTGTTCCGGCGACCTGACACCGGTGCCAGCGACACGGGTGGAAGGTGTCGTCTTGCCCGAAAGGCGGAATGCCGAAGGCTGAAGCGGAGGAATCAGGCGATGTTGCACAAACTTATGGCATCGAAGTGGCTGCTGGCAGGCGTGTGTTGCCTATTTCTGTTGGCGTTGTCGGGCGGGGTGGTGCAGGCGGAAGAGGCATCGAATGCCGTGGCGATCACCAAAGGGGGCAAGATCGATACGGGCGATACGGCCTGGATGCTGACCAGTTCGGCCCTGGTGCTGATGATGACCGGGCCGGGGTTGGCGCTGTTCTACAGCGGGCTGGTGCGGCGGAAGAACGTGCTGGGGACGATGATGCAGAGCTTCGTGCTGATGGCGATGGTCAGCGTGGTGTGGGCGATCGTCGGGTATAGCCTGGCGTTCGATGCGGGCAACTCGTTTATTGGCGGGCTGCGGTTCGCGTTTCTGCGGGAGGTGGGAAACGACCCGGCGGAGTATGCGGCGACGATTCCGCATACGACGTGGATGGTGTTTCAGTTGATGTTTGCGATCATCACGCCGGCGCTGATCTGCGGGGCGTATGCGGAACGGATGAAGTTCAGCAGCATGCTGCTGTTTTCGGTGCTGTGGCTGCTGGTGATTTACTGCCCGATGGCCCACATGGTGTGGGGCAAGGGCGGGCTGTTCAATGCGTTTTTGGGTGGGAAGATCGGGGCGTTGGACTTTGCGGGCGGGACGGTGGTGCATATCAGCTCGGGCGTGTCGGCACTGATGTGCGCGTTGATCCTGGGCAAGCGACGCGGATATGGGGAGATTCCGATGCCGCCGCACAGCGTGGTGTTGTCGGTGATTGGTGCGGCGCTGTTGTGGGTGGGGTGGTTTGGGTTCAATGGCGGCAGCGCCCTGGCGGCGAACGGGCTGGCGAGCAGCGCGTTTGTGGTGACGCACTTTGCGGCGGCTGCGGCGGCGTTGGGGTGGATGTTCGCGGAATGGATCAAGACGGGCAAGCCGACGGTGCTGGGCGCGATTTCCGGAGCGGTGGCGGGGTTGGTGGTGATCACGCCGGCCAGTGGGTTCACGACGCCGATGTATGCGTTGATTATGGGAGCCGCGGGTGGGGTGGTGTGCTTCTTCGCGGCGACCGTGGTTAAGCAGATCCTGGGGTATGACG
>JBLNDH010000091.1:0-5572 GCA_050261455.1 Bacillota bacterium | reverse complement strand
CCAGAAGAACGCCCCCAGACAATACCCCCCGGCCTTTCATCCCGCCCCGCCCGTCTGTACGATGCCCTCACTCATCACCGGAGCCGACTGCATGCGAGGATTGCTGCTTTCTTTAATTGCGGCGTTGATGATCGCGGGCTGTTCGCGGATGTCTAAACCCACCGGGTTGCCCCCGACCACGCAATCATTCGTTCAGCCGTGGAAGATGCGATCGCTGCCGAAGGATGAGGCCAATTTCCTGCTCATTGGCGACTGGGGCTCGGACAACAAAGAACAACGCATGGTTGCCAAGGCCGCCGCTGAGTATGTACGCAAGTGCAGAGTGCAGTTCAACGCGGCCATCAGCGTCGGCGACAACATTTATTATGATCTGCCCAAGGGAACCAGCGACCTTCGCTTCAAGACGCTGTTTGAGGACATGTATGACGCGAAGTATCTGAACTTCCCGTTCTACATGGTGTTGGGAAACCACGAGTATGAGAATGGCCGGGAGAAGGTCCAACTAGCATATGAGCGCGATCACCCCGATTCGCGCTGGAAGATGCCGGCCAAGTGGTATCGCGTCGATCTGCCCGAAGACAAGCCGCTGGTGACATTCCTCATGCTCGACAGCGATCGGCATAAGCTCAGTAGCGCTGATTGGGCGAAGCAGACGGCGTGGCTGGAGGAGGAATTGGCCAAGCCCCGGAAGGGGCCCTGGCTGATGGCGGTGGCACATCATCCTCTATTCAGCAACGGAGCCCATGGAGATAACGGGATCCTGCAGATCGAATGGGGGCCGCTGCTCCAGCAGTATAAGCTCGATTTCTACATCAACGGACACGATCACGATCTGCAGCATGTCCAAACCAACGGCTGGAATCCTTCGTTCGTGCTGGTGGGTGGCGGCGGCCGCGAGCAGAAGCCCATGCGCCGGGATAACCGCGGCATGTTCTCGCGGAAGATCTTCGGCTTTGCCCACCTGCGACTGACAGCCGATCACGCCGAGGTGATCTACATCAACGCCAAAGATGGCCAGGTAGTCCACCACTTCCTTCGCCACCTGGATGGGCAAGTAGAAGTGGTCTCGACAACGCCGAGCGACAAGGCCGACAAGAAATCAGCCTACATCAAGCTGTTTGACGAGGGCGATTCCAAGACCCCCATCATTCGTACGCTGGACCCCGATCCAACGGGTGAGGCGATGGATAAGAAGGCCGGAGCCAACCGATAGGGTGAATGACGATCCACGAATCTCCACAGATCTTCACAAATCATCTCTCAGTACATACATGCTCCCACGCGAACGAGATCTCTGGAGATTCGTGGAGATTTGTGGATTCTCTTATAGGGCACTTGGGCGGTTCAGACGTTGCCCGCCGATCCAGATTTGCGCAGGGAGCATGTGTGGCGTTTCGAGGATTTCTCGCAACGGGTCCGCGCTGCAGACGCGAAAGCCAATCAGATCGGGGCATTTCCCACACGTAAGACTACCGAGGTTGAGCCCTTGCCCGATCGCCCGAGCCGCGCGAAGGGTAGCCATTTCCCACAGAGTCTGGGGCAAAACTTCAGGAGCCACCTCGTGGACAAGCCGGAGATCATCCACCAAATTCAGATCGGGAGATGAAGCGCAACTATCCGTCCCCACGGCGACGTTGATGCCCCGGGCGAGCATGTCACGCCAGCGGTGGGGGGGATGGCCGAAATAGGCATGCGTACGCGGACAGTAAACAACGCTAGCCTGACCTCGCGCAAGAATCTCCAGCTCGGCATCATCACAGTAATTCACATGGGCCAGGAGCGTAGGGTAATCGAGCAGGCCGAGCTGTTGAGCGAAGCGTATGGGCCCGCCGTCAAACCGCGGGACTCGATCATCCCAGCCATCAAGAAAGCTCCAAAGGTCTCGAAACGGGCCCGTGTGGTTGGCCAGAAACGCCGCCTCATCGGATGTTTCCGCCAAATGCGTTGCCAGGGGCAGATCCTGCGCTTTGGCGACTTCCAGACAGCGCCGGTAACCGGGCCCTTCGACGCTGTAGGGCGCATGGGGCGAAAGGCCGACACGCAGGCGTTCGCTGGCGTAGGTCGAGTCGCGGGCCGTCGCGAGTCGTTCCTCAAGGAACCCTCGCCGCTGGGCCATCGCCTGGATTTCCCCGTAGCTGACAACGCGCAAGGCCGACTTACGCAGGAGTGGCCGGGTGAGATGGCATTCGCGCGAGATGTCCCCCACAGCGGTAACACCGAAGCGCAAACATTGCGCGACGCCGATGGAGAGAGCACGATCGATGAGGGGCGGCATCTGGTCGGGGGGAACCCTGCGCTGGGACATCAGGGATTGGATCCACTGGACGAACGACGCGGGGTGGGCCCCGTCCTGCGAGTCGCCGCCAGGAAGCTGTTTCCCACCCTCCACGCCGGGTTCGGAGCAATGCGACGACCCGGATCTCCCGCGCCTCTCTTCCCCTTCGCCCCTTCGCGCCTTCGCGTCTTCGTCCTCTTCCCCCTCGCCCGGTACGCCGGGAGAGGGTTGGGGTGAGGGTTCTTTGCCAACCCCGCCTCCAGTAGGGCACGCTATTGCGTGCCGATCCTGACTCAGTTCCAAGTGCGTGTGGGCATTGATGAGTCCGGGCAGCAGCACAACGCTGCCGAGATGCTCCACGGCGGCGTCAGGGTGTTGACGGATCAACTCCTCGGCGGACCCGACAGCGACGATCTGCCGGGCATCGAAAACGACGGCGCCCTCGCGGATGAGCGGGCGGTCGATGGGAGCGATCCAGGCGGCCGACAAAAGCGTCTTCACAATGCTGAATCTTCCCGCAATTCCGCCAGAAGTAAACCCGCCATTTGCTGGGCACCTTCCAGGCGTTTTCTCGCCATCTGGCGGACGGGTTCGAAGTGGAAGCCGTCTTTCAGCCTCGCTTCCCAGTAACCATAGAGCTGTCGCTTCTCGAATCCCTGGGCCACCTCGACCAGGCAGACCTGCTGGCGGGCCAGTTGCATCGCCTGGAGAATCAGCCCGGTGATCCCGAAATCATCAAGGTTCACCGCGTCCGCCAGCAGCTTGGACTCGTTGCGCTTGGGCGCGCGGGCTGGCAACTCACGCAGGACATCGGTGGTGTGATCGAGAAGCTCCTCCGCGGCGCAATCCGCCAGCACGCCGATGATCAGCTCGGCCGACTGCTCGGCACGCTCACGCAAGCTGACCTGCCCCAGCCTGCCCACGGATAGGCCTTTACCCTGACGCAGCGGCAACTGCAGAGCGTAACAAGCCAATTCCATGGCAGCCCGATTGAGTTCCGGAGGAGTGAGATTCAATTCGATCAGACGCTGTACCCGTTGCCACAGACGCTTGGCATCGTACACCAGCCGGCTGCTGCGCACGCCGCTGTCTTCCGAGACGGCCAGCAGCTGCTCCATGCGATGTTGCACCTTGGTATCAATCGGCATGTGGTGATCCGGTTCGATGCCCTGGCATCCGGTTCGATGAGCTGTCATCTTGGCTCAGCCGTTCGAGTTGTCAAATCAAAATTAACTTTATTCCCGCATCAACGCGGATACGATGGCAAACAATCACATACTGCAAAGGGACAAGCCATGTACATCTGCCTGAATCGCGTGACGGCCGGCGGCGCTTTATCGACAGAACAGTTCGTACAGGTCGCCGCCGCGGCGGGTTTCCCCGGCGCGGATGTGGATCTGAGCTATGGCCAGGCCAAGGGCGCATCGGCCCTGCGCGACCTGTATGCATCGAAACGCCTGAAATTCGGCGGCTGGGGCTTGCCGTTCGATTTTCGTGGCCCTGCAACAACGCAGGCGGAAGGCTTGGAGAAGCTCTGGGCACAGGCAAAAATTGCCGGCCAGCTCAAGATCGATTCGTGCGCCACGTGGCTGATGCCATCGTCGAAGCTCTCGCTCATGGAAAACTGGAAATTCCATGTGTCACGTCTGCAACCGGCTGCGAAAATCCTGGCGGACCATGGACTGCGCCTGGGGCTGGAGTTCATCGGGCCTTATCACCATCGGCGAAGCGCCCCCCACGAATTCCTCTTTACGCCGGGGCAAATGCTCGAACTGGCGGACGCAATCGGCCCGAACGTCGGGCTGCTGGTGGATGCCTTCCATGTGTACACCTCGGGAACGACCTTCGAACACCTGTCGCAGATCCCTGCCAATCGGATCGTGCTGGTGCACTTGAACGATGCGCCGGACGGACCAGTTGCATCGCTGAAGGATTCCATTCGCCGCCTGCCCGGCGAAGGCGTCATTGATCTGAAGGGATTCATGGCCGCGCTGACCAAGGCCGGCTATCACGGCCCCGCATCCGTCGAAGTCTTCAGCGATGACCTGAAGAAACTGCCCGCCCCGGAAGGGGCCCAACGCGCCTGGGCCGCAACGCGTAAAGCCCTTCCCGAGTATGCTGCATGATCGGGTAGGGGGGCATCTTGCCCGTGCGTGTCCCCCTGCAAGCTACCTTCACCCGCCTCGTTTAGCGGCGGCCCGCAGGGCCGGGCTTTCATTCCCCTCGCGCAAAAAGAAAGGGCGAGTCCAGGACTCGCCCTTTCTCATACATCTCAATCACCCGCCTAATCCTGCTGCTGTTGTTGCATATAGATTCCCGACATGGACCCGGAACGAGAGAGCTTCACGTACGGGGCATTCAGGATGCGATCGATCTGGCTCTTGCACTCCGTCAGGTGGGCCCTGCTGCCGAAATCCAGCATGCTCGGGTCACCCTTGGCCTTGCCGAGGGTGGCGCCGATCTGGTCGCTGAGCTCACGCAGAGTGAAACGAACCATGCTGTGCAGGTCAGGCGAAACCAGCGAGCCGGGCTCGGTGTCCGCAATCGCGATCAGGTATCGCAGATGCTGCTGCTGCAGATTGCGGCGGATCGACGAGAGCATCGGCTTGGCGTCGGTGTAACGCTCGCCATCCTTCAGTTCCAGCGGGGTCCAGATCGCGTTCTTCACCTTCTGGATCATTTCCGCGGCGGTGAAGCGGTCCTGGGCCTTGGTCTTCAACTCCGCATCATAAACCCGCTGCAGGGCCATGGGCGAGCAGAGGTTCGTCAGGCCGGCGGTCTGCAGCGACATGATGGCCTGATGCAGCGGAAAATCCAGCCGCGATGACAGGAAGCTGCCCATGTCATCCCATCGGCTGGGAACCAACTCGTTGAACAGCTCCGGATCGTCTACGGCGAAGTAGCCATCCTTGAAGATCGTCTCGCCGAGGTAGGCGATGGCGTCACGCTGCTTCTGCGGATCGAGCAGCACCAACGCCGGCTTGGCTTGCGGATCGCCGGAGCGGTTGCGGTTGAACTGCTGCCCGCCCACGATTCGGCTGACATACAGCATGTTCTGCGCCTTCTCGGAAATCAATGTCGAGAACGTGCGATAGAGGAAATAGTTCGGGTCATCGCTCTTGCGCGCCCAGGTGCGAATATCCTTCAGCAGGGTATTGCACAGATCGGCACGCATCTTGGCCCAGGCGATCGGATCATCGCCCATGTCGTAGCGGTTCGTGTAAGGGTCCGGGGAAGTCAGGCCCATCGTGTCTTCGTCGGTCGCGTACGCCAGTTCCTTCTGGGTGCCCTGGCTGG
>JBLNDH010000090.1:0-3987 GCA_050261455.1 Bacillota bacterium | reverse complement strand
CCCGAGCTGGGAACTCTTCGCTCGCTATGACTTCACCAAGTTCGAGCAGGAACAGGTGACCGATCATGATTACTTCAACGAAATCACGGTCGGCGTGAACTACTTCCTCGGCCAGGACGGCAGCGCCTTCCACCGGGCCAAGTTCACTGTCGATTTGAGCTATCTGCCGCAGGGCTCTCCGGCCCCGATCGGCCAGATCAATGTGCTCGACGACAACTCCGGCTCGAACGAGTGGCTGCTTCGCGCTCAGTTCCAGCTCTTGCTGTAAAGTGCGCATGACCAAACAGGCCCACGCCCACAAGCTTGGGCTCTGCTGATTGCACGTGTATACGACGCGGATCGAGCCCCCACCTCGATCCGCGTCTTTTTTGCGCGCAGATCTTTTCCCGTGAAACAAACCGCCCCCCAAAGCATCCAACCATCACGGCGAGCCTTCGCGCTATCGCGTGACATGGGCGGCTCGCCCATGCGTCCTGATAAAGCCCCGCGCAGCGGGGCAGTAAGCTGGCATCCGATCGCTGCACCGACCCAACCGCCATACTATGGACTCAGCAATCTCCACCGCCTCTCCCGACTGGTCCACCATCCACGACCAGATCCTCTGCCCCCTCTGCGATTACAACCTCCGCGGCCTGCCCACCCCACGCTGCCCCGAGTGCGGCTATCAATTCGACTGGCCCGAGGTCCTCGACCCCGCATTGCGCCGCCATCCCTACCTCTTCGAACACCACCACAACGATAACCTCTGGTCCTTCTGGGCAACCCTCAAAGGCTCGCTCCGCCCCCGAACCTTCTGGCGATCCCTGCATCTCATGCAGCCCTCGCACATCGGCCGCCTGCTGCTCTACTGGATCCTCACCGCTATCGTTGCATCCCTGCCCTTGTTGACACAGGCAATCCCGGACGTGTTCCACGAATGCTCCCGACAGCACTGGCGAATTTCCGGGCCACACGTCCCCCAACCACTGCGGGAGCAGCTTATGCAGTGGCTTGGCCCCTACACCTGGCGGACGGACCTGGTCTTGCCGTCCGGTTGGAGCGTCCTGATCAAGCCTCTGCTTCGATCACCCCTCAGCAGCATGCTGATCGCCGGAAGCATCGCTTACCTGCTCTGGCCCATCGCAACGTTCGCCTTGCTCATGATCTTCCAGTCCACCATGCGTAAAGCGCGCATCAAACCCGGCCATGTGCTGCGCTGCGTCATCTACAGCGCCGACCCCGGCCTCTGGGTCGCCCTCCTCCTAACCCTCGGTACCCTCGCCACCACCTTCTATCACCCGCCGTTGTTCTACCCCAGCGAAGTCGTCTGCTGGCTCTGCCTCCTCCTCGCCCCCCTCCTCTGGCTCATGATGATCGGCCGCCTCGCTATCGCCTACCGCCTCTACCTCCGCTTTCAGCACCCTGCCTCCACCGTCCTCGCCACCCAATTCATCCTCCTCCTGCTCATCCTTATCGCCCTGGCCGGCAGCAGCGCCAACTGGTTCTGACCCTGATCCACGCCGGGTGCTGAGCGTAGCGAAGCCCCGGATCCCCGCGCCCTCCTCTCTTCGTGCCTCTTGTTCCACCCGCTTCTCACACCGCCCCAACCCGCTACAATCCCCCCAATGACGCTCCAAACCATCACTTGGACCGGCGACCTCGTCCGCCTGCTGGATCAAACCCGCCTGCCCACGGAAACCGCCTACCTGGACATCACCACCGAGCGGCAGATGTGGGACGCCATCAAGCGCCTGGCCGTCCGCGGGGCCCCCGCCATCGGCGTCGCCGCGGCGTTCGGCGTCTACCTTGCCGTCCGCGATTACCGCGGCCCGGAGCTCCTCGGCTTCTACACAAAACTCAACGAAGCCGCCGACTATCTCGCCACCAGCCGGCCCACCGCCGTCAACCTCTTCTGGGCCCTGGACCGCATGCGCCGCGTCGCCCGCGCCGCCGGTCGCTCAACATCCAATCTGAATCCACGAGATGCCATCGACGTCATCAAGCAGCGGCTGCTGGCCGAGTGTCTCGCCATGATCGACGAGGATAACCGCGTCTGCCGCGCTATCGGCGAGCATGGCCTCTCGCTTCTCCGCTCCATCTCCCGCAGCCCCATCCAGATTCTCACCCACTGCAACGCCGGCGGCCTGGCGACCGTCCAATACGGCACCGCCCTGGCCCCCATCTACGTCGGCGCCGAGCAAGGCATCCAATTCCACGTCTGGTCCGATGAAACCCGCCCCCTCCTGCAGGGCAGCCGCATCACCGCCTATGAATTGCAGGCCAACCACATCCCCGTCACCGTCATCTGCGACAACATGACCGCCACCGTCATGTCCCAAGGCCTCGTCGACGCCGTCATTGTCGGCACCGATCGCGTCGCCGCCAACGGCGATGTCGCCAACAAGATCGGCACCCTCGGCGTCGCCATCCTCGCCAAGCATTTTGGCATCCCCTTCTACGTCGCCGCCCCCACCAGCAGCATCGACCTCTCCCTCGCCACCGGCCAGCAAATCCCCATCGAGGAGCGTCACCCCGACGAAATCTCCCGCGCCCTCGGCCGCCAAACCGCCCCCACCGGCGTAGAAATCTACAACCCCGCCTTCGACGTCACCCCCAACGACCTGGTCACCGCCCTCATCACCGAAAACGGCGTATTGAGGGCACCATACTGCTTGCGTTATTGAGAGTCAGAAAACCAGTGTCCTCTTGTGAAGAATCGACTCTTGCCCCGTTTGGCGGCGGCCCGCAGGGCCGGGCTCGCATGCCGCATCTCTTCCGACTTTTCCCCTCTCCCACACTATGGCTCGCGTCGTGCCGACTCAACCCGATACAAATGGGTATGCGTCCGCAGAAACAGCGCATTATTCGAAACCGCCGGCGATGCCATAAACCGCCCATCCAGCGTGTTCTTCGCAATCACCTCTGCCTTCGCTCCGGGCTTGATGATGCTCGTCTCGCCTTTGCTGGAAAACACATAGATCAACCCATTGGCGTAAAGCGGAGAAGCGATGTGCGCCGCCCCAAAACGAGATTGCCAGATCTGCTCCCCAGTCTTGGCATCCAGACAACGGGTCATCCCATTGTCCATCGCCATGTAGATCCGCCCCTCAACCAACAGCGGCGTGGGCATCAGCGTCGATGGCTTGGTGTGTTTCCAGATGACATGAGTCTGGCTCACATCCCCAGCCCCATCCGCTCGAACCGCCCACGTCTGGGCCGTCAAATGGCCCGTTGTTATATACAGCACACCGTCCGCATACACGACCTGCGGCGCATTTGAAAAACCGGGAATCGTGCACCACCACAATTCCTTTCCGCTCTCCGGATCATATGCCGCGCAACGCATCGCCCCGATGCTGATCAGTTGCCTCTGCCCCTTCACCTGAATCACCATCGGCGTCGAAAACGCCTTCCGCTGCAGCGCCGGCGTCATCCCAAACTTCGTGCCCCGGGGCGTCTTCCAGACCATCTCCCCCGTGCTCTTCTTCAACGCCGCCACATACTGCTGGTCCGTGCCGTCGCAGTTCAAAATGTAAAGGTCCTTGTAAAGCACCGGGCTCGACCCCGCCCCCTCCCCGTGATCGATCTTCAACTCCGTGTTCTTCCACACGATCTGACCCGACGCCGTGTCGATGCACGCCGACCCGTTCGCCCCGAAACAGACATACACCCGGCCCGGCTCGATGACCGGACTCGGCGAGGCATACGAGTTGAAGTCATTCTTCTTGCCCGGCTCAGCCGGCGCGAACACTTCAATGTTGTGCAGAATCGCCCCGCTGTCCTTGTCCACTGCAATGGCCCGCAGCGACCGTCCTTGATCTGTTGCCGTTGTCAGCCAGATCTGCTTGCCGAAAATCACCGGCGACGACCATCCCTCGCCCGGAATCGCCGTCTTCCAAACGACGTTCTCCGTCTCCGACCACCGCGTCGGCAGCACCGCCGAAGCAGCGTGGTTGTTCTGCTCAGCCCCCAGGAATTGCGACCAGTTCTCCTGCCCAAACGCCCAGG
>JBLNDH010000089.1:0-3189 GCA_050261455.1 Bacillota bacterium | reverse complement strand
TCGATATCATTCACGGACTATGGGCGATACCTATCGGTCGAACGAGCCCTGCAGCAGGATTCGCGATGTCGGCTGATGGCGTCGTCTCGAACCTGAGCGGGATGCAACATTACACAGCGAGGGTATGCCTATGCGCGGAGCATTCGGACTTGTTGGGCTGCTCGTGACGATCGGGGTAATCGTGGCGATCATGGCGGTCAATCACCCGGCAGACACCATCAAACGGGCGGAACCGGCTAAACAGAAGGCCCAGCAATTCGCAGGATATGACTCGGAAGGAGCGCCGGCCAAGAACTCCGTCACCCTGTCGCCGGAAACGACTGTGAACGGGAAGCTGAAATATGTGCTGGTGGAGGAGATCGTTGCCGGCGGCGCCTACGAAAAATACTACGGGCTGAAACGCAACGACTCGATCATCGCTGCCGGCCCGATGGATCTCCGCGACGAAGACGGCGAAATGGCGGTGGAGCTCATTCACAAGGCCTACCAGCAGCAGTGGCCTCTGACGGTCATGCGAGGCGGGAAGAAAATCGAGCTGCCGCAGGCAACCCCCGCAACCCCGGCCAAGACCAGCAGCCCGCGCGGCACGCAATCGCCGCTGCAGAAGCAATTGGAGGCGATTCCCGGCGTTCGTCAGTAGATCCTTGCGATTCGCTTGATGCCTCACACTTAACCACAAATCGAGCCGGGCTGTTTCCGGCCCCGGTTCTGTCCTACCCATCCGACGGCCATGCTCCACAAGCCCACGCTGCAGCCCCGCGCAAGACGCGGGAGTACTAGCAAGCCCAACAACACTTGGAGTGGCTGAAAAAGGGAGCGAGGAAACGGGCGAGACTGTGCTTTGGTCGTTCGCGCTGCCAGGGGGCGCGAATAGCATTTTGGCCAATGAACTCACCCAAACACCCTGGGTTTATCGCCGGTATTCTTGTCGGAATTCTACTTGCGGCGGCGCTGGTCGCCATTTACTACCCGGCCTGGAAGCTTGCGGGGCTGCCTTTTGTGCCCTTTGATGTTTTTGACTTCATGACGCGCACACTGCCAGGGGCCGTGATCACCTTTGGGATCGACTCCATGGTGGCGGTCATCCGAACTTTGCACATCGGCCCAACCGCTGTCGTCGCCAAGACGGCCGAGCAGACTATGGCGGTTGCCGGGTTCTTATTCACGGCAATTGTTGCCTCGGCCATTCTCTTCGCCATCCTTCGGGCTCTGGGCGGGCGATACGCCTACCCGCTCGGGGTGGCGGCCGGCGCCATCCTCGGCATCCCCATCCTCCTCATCAGCCTGTACAGCGGGCAGACCGCCTCTGCCTCGCCTTGGGTTAGCTCTCTCTGGATCCTCGGTAGTCTTCTGCTCTGGGGTTTTTGTCTTGGATTCTGCTATCGGCGGCTTTCGCCGGCAGCCGTCGTCATTCCCCCATCGCCCGCCCCTACCGTCCCGCCTCCCTCCGAACCCCAACCCTCCGGCGAACCTGAGCCCCCCACTGCCGAACCCTCGGCGATTCGCCTCGATCGCCGGCGGTTTCTCATTCGACTCGGCGCCAGCACCGCCGTCGTGACTGTTGCGGGGGCGGTGGTCGGTACCCTGACCGAACGCATGCGCCAGCGTATGCTGGCCGGGGGTTCCGCACGCTGGTCTTCCAACCATCCGCTGCCCAACGCCAATGCGTCGGTTCAACCCGCGCCCGGCACCCGCCGGGAATTCACCCCGCTGGAATCGCATTACCGGATCGACATCAACACCAATCCGCCGGTCATCAACGAGAAGAACTGGTCGCTCAGGTTTACGGGTCTGCTCGATAAGCCAGTGGCCCTGACCCTCGATGACCTCCGCCGGTATGAGCCTCTCCACCAGTTCATCACGCTGGCATGCATCTCCAACCCCGTGGCCGGCGACCTCACCAGCACCACACGCTGGACGGGCGTTTCCCTCCGCCGATTGCTGGGCGGTCTCCACCTCAAGCCGAGCGCGTCGCACCTGAAGATCCGCTCGGCCGATGGGTTCTTTGAAGTCGTTCCGCTGCAAGCCATCCATGCGGATGAACGAATCATGCTGACCTACGCCTGGGACGGGGTCCCGCTGCCGGCCGAACATGGTTTCCCCTTGCGTATCTACATTCCCGACGTGTATGGGATGAAGCAACCCAAGTGGATTGAATCGATCGAAGTCATGGACCATTGGGAGCCAGGCTACTGGGTCGTCCGCGGCTGGGACAAGACGGCTCGCATGAAAGCCACCTCGGTCATTGACACCGTTTCGATGAACATGAGCGTGATCGATGCCGAGCATCGCACACTGATTCCCATTGGGGGGATTGCCCATGCCGGCGCTCGTGGCATTTCAAAAGTCGAAGTCCGCATCGACGAGGGTCCATGGGAAATGGCGCAACTGCGCACACCGATCTCGGGGCTCACGTGGGTTGTGTGGCGATATGACTGGCCATTTCAATCGGGTAGCCACACGTTCACGGTGCGCTGCTACGATGGCTCGGGGGCTCCGCAGATCGAAACGCCGTCGCCCGTGCATCCGTCTGGGGCGTCGGGGCTGCATACGAGGACGCAGATGCTCTAGGGCCTTGGCCTTGGTCCTTTGCCCGCTGGTATTCGCGGCGATTTGCAGTGGGAGACAGCCGGTAGAGAGCGGAGGACGGACAAGGATGGTCGATGCCATGCATCGTCTTGCTGCCGCAGATGGACGCAGATCACCGCAGATTGGACGCGTACGGGCAAGATGCCCGTACTACGGGGGGACGAAAAAGCGAAATGGGGCCGCGAAACCGCAAGCGTGGCTTCCAGTCGGATAGCGAAAGACGGGTCTCTGCGGTTACTTGCCCATTGAAGAGCCGGGGAACACAGGGATGAAACGCGAAACTTGGAGAGGAATTAGGGGAGGAGGCGTTTCAAGGCAGTGAAGAAGCGGGAGGCCATTTGCTGTTCGGCTGGAGGGGTGGGGTGGATGCCGTCGTAGGTGCCGGTGGCGGGATTGAAGCCGCTGAACTGATCGACGGTGATGACGGGGGATTGGCGGGTGGTTTTCGTTTTGGCGAGGGTGGCAAGGCTGGCGTTGTAGGCTTGAGTGGTAACGGTGGGGACGCGAGTGGTGGGGAAGATCTGGGCGAGCACGATTTTGACGGAAGGGTTGAAGACGCGAAAGGCGTCGATGATCTGGGAAAGGTTCTGAATGGGCTGC
>JBLNDH010000088.1:0-8770 GCA_050261455.1 Bacillota bacterium | reverse complement strand
TTTTCAGCACGGCGCCGGTGTCGGCGCTGGTGACCATGCTGGCGTAACGGGCCAGATAGCCATAGTCCACCTTCGGCGGCGGGCACTTCCACGCCTTGCGCCGGCGAGCGATTTCGGCTTCGGGGACTTCCAGTTCCAGTTTCCGATTCGGAATATCGATGGAGATGAAATCACCGGGCTCGACAAAGGCAATCGGACCACCCGCAGCCGCTTCGGGGCTGACATGGCCGATCGATCCACCGCGGGTCGCACCGGAGAAGCGCCCGTCGGTAATCAGGGCCACCGAGTCACCCAGACCACGCCCCTGAATCGCAGCGGTCGGAGCCAGCATTTCCTGCATGCCAGGCCCACCGCGAGGGCCTTCGTAGCGAATGACCGCGACGTCGCCGGCTTTGACCTTGCCCGCCAGGATGCCGTCATAGGCTTCTTCCTGGGATTCGAAAATGACCGCCCGGCCGCGGAACTTCATCATCGCCGGCGAAACACCCGCCGCCTTAACCACCGACCCATTGGGGGCCAGGTTGCCAAAGAGAATCGCCAAGCCGCCACGATCGCTGTAAGCGCGATCCAACGGGCGAATCACCTCGGGATCCTTCACCTGAGCGCTAGCGATGTTCTCGCCGAGGGTCTTGCCAGTCACCGTGATGCTATCGAGATTCAGCACGCCAGCCTTCTGGCTGATCGTCTTGAGAATCGCGCTGATGCCACCGGCACGATCGACATCTTCCATGTGGTGGATGCCGGACGGCGCCACCTTGCAGATGTGCGGCACGCGGGCAGCCACCTCATTCAGATGATGCAGATCGAAGGGAAGATCCGCTTCGCGAGCAACCGCCAGGGTATGGAGCACGGTGTTGGTCGAGCCACCCATCGCCATGTCCAAGGCAAAAGCATTCTCAAACGCCTTCTTGGTGAGAATGTCGCGCGGGCGAATATTCCTTTGAATCAGCTCGACAATCGCGCGGCCCGCGGCTGCGAACAGCTCATCACGCTTGGGATCGGTCGCCAAGATCGTGCCGTTGCCCGGCAGCGCCAAGCCCAGGGCTTCACACAGGCAGTTCATGCTGTTCGCCGTGAACATGCCGGAACAGGAGCCGCAAGTTGGGCAGGCATGCTGTTCGATTTCCGTCAATTCCTTTTCCGTGAGCCTCCCCGCAGAGACCTGGCCAACGCCTTCAAAGACGGAATTCAGGTCGAGGACACGCTTGGTCGATGGCAGCAAGCCGGCCTTCATCGGGCCACCCGAAACGAAAACCGCCGGGATGTTCACCCGCGCCGCCGCCATCATCATCCCCGGAACGATCTTGTCGCAGTTGGGGATGCAGACCATGCCGTCGAAGCAGTGGGCCCGCAGCATCGTCTCCACACAGTCGGCGATGAGTTCGCGACTGGCCAGCGAATACTTCATGCCCACATGCCCCATGGCGATGCCATCGTCCACGCCGATGGTGTTGAACTCGAACGGCACGCCGCCGGCCGCCCGAATCGCCTCGCGGACCTTTCGGCCAACTACATCAAGATGCGCATGCCCCGGGATGATCTGCACAAACGAGTTGCAGACCGCAATGAAGGGCTTGTTGAAATCAGCCTCGGACTGGATAACTCCGGTCGCCCGCAGCAAACTGCGGTGTGGAGCCCGGATCACGCCTTTCTTGATGGTATCGCTTATCGCCATGTCATGAACTCCTTCGAGAACGGAAACCAAGGATGATAGCAGGAAAACCCGCGTAGGGTAGTGCGCCCGCCACCCAAGCGGCGAAGCGACTGAGCCACGCAGCGACAAAAAAGAACCTATATATCGCTATCCATCCCCCATTACAGAACCCTCCCGCGTGATCGGCGTCTCATCGCCTCAGTGTAGTATTGGTTTGTGCCACGCGTCAAAGGCCTGCTTCGCAGCGTCATTTACCCGCGCCCTTCCGCAAACGCCATCACCTCGCCAAACGGCACCTCCGCCAGCGATCCGAACAGGGGATGCCGGCTCAGCTTGGCCCGGGTGGTTTTCGGCGAGTTCATCCCACACAGGAACCGGGCCAGTTGGCGAGGCGACGCCAGTGCCTCATGTTTCTCCGCCCGAAGCGCATAGAGGCCCTGCCCATCAATCTCTTCGCACGAGCGATTTGGCCCCGCCGGGACTGCTCCGGGCCGATGCCCTTCGCACCAGGCGCAATGCCCGCAGTCCTTGTTCATTTGTTCGCCGAAGTATTGCAGCAGATAACGAGTGCGACATCCCTCATATCCCGCAAACTCCAACACCTGCTGCAATCTCGCGATGTCCCGATTCTCCCGATGGGCAAACCGATCCGCCATCGCCTGCCGCAGCCCCGCCAGATCCCCCGGCCGCCGCTTCACCCGATACCCCTGCCGCGCCCCCGCCACCTGCAACATCAGATCCCCCTGCTCCTCCAGAAAATTCAGCGCCTTCACAATCCGCGGCCGCGCCTCATTCAGCGACCGCGCCACCCGCTCCACATCGAGCGCAAACCACGTCTTCCCCTTCTGGGCATGTCGAAAAATGCCCCGAAGAAACTCCGCCCGCGTCGCATCAAACCGCGCGAAAATCTCCGCCGACGACTTCAACGGCTGAAACTTGTACTCATTGTAGAACGGCCCCGTCGATTCCAGAATCCCATCCAGCTCCAGGTACGTCAGCACCGTCTCCACCACCAGCGGCCGCATGTCATACACAAACGCCAGATCGTAGATCGACACATCAAACACCTCCCCTCGCCCCAGCACGTCGTCGATGAACGAAGCCACCGCCTCCCGGGTCGGCGTGTCTCCAAACGTGAAATTCTCCAGCACCACCCGGTCTTCCATCGACGCAAACAGCTCGCACACCGACGCCTTCCCGTCCCGCCCCGCTCGCCCAATTTCCTGGGCGTAGTTCTCCAGGCTCTTGGGCAGGTTGTAGTGGTACACATACCGGATGTCGCGTTTGTCGATCCCCATCCCAAACGCGATCGTCGCCACCACGATCGCATCGCCAGACCCCATGAACCAGTCCTGCACCTGATGCCGCACCTCGTTGTCCATCCCCGCATGGTACGCCTTGGCCGGCAGATCGTTTCGCGCCAGAAACTCCGCCACCTCCTCAGCCGTCCGCTGCAGCGTCACATACACAATCGTCGGCCCCCGTGGCCGCGTGCGAATCCGCTCCAGCAGCAGCTCGCGCCGCTGATTCACCAGCGCCGGGCTGACGTGCATATTCAAATTCGGCCTATAAAACCCCGTCTGCACCACGCAATCCGCCGAGATCCCAAACGCCCCCGCGATGTCCTTCGCCACCGCCGGCGTCGCCGTCGCCGTCAGCGCCAGCACCCGCCCCACCCGCAGCGTGCGCGACAGGTTTGCCAATTTCATGTAATCCGGCCGAAAATTATGCCCCCATTCGCTGATGCAGTGCGCCTCATCGATCGCCATCAGCGGAATCCTCAGCCGCTGCAACGTCTGCAGAAACCCCTCGCTGGCCAGCCGTTCCGGCGCCACATACAGAAGCTTCAGTTCCCCCTTGTTGAGCTTGTTATAAACCTCCCGGCTCTCGCTGAACTCCTGCGTCGAATCCAACCGGGCCGCCGCCACCCCCTTGGACACCAGAAAATCGATCTGATCCTTCATCAACGCAATCAGCGGCGAGATAACCAGCGTCACCCCCTCCAGCAGCAACGCCGGCAATTGATAGCAAAGGCTCTTACCGCCTCCGGTGGGAAAGATCGTCAGAACCGACTTGCCCGCCAGCAGACAAGAGATCGCCGCCTCCTGCCCCTCCCGAAACCCCTTAAACCCAAAGACATTTTTCAGCGTGTCGGTCGCCCGCTGCGAATCTCCCATGTTCATCCCTTGTTAGGCCACAAGCGATCATCCTCCCACGGCACGATTTCGTCAACCCACCCCCTTCGCCCAATGCTCCCTCTGGTCCCCTCGCCCGGTACTCCGGAACATGATGCCCGTGCATCGTCTGCTTCAGCCTCTGGACCTCTGACCCCCGACCCCTCTCCCCTGACCCCTGCCTCTCCGCCCCAACGGAGCGATAGAGCCGCATCTAACCTAACATACATAATACTTTATAATTGACAAATAGCTCGACATGCACTTCATTATTCCCCTGAGGTCGGACTCACGTCCGCCTCCACTCCGGCCTGATGTTCCGGAGTCGGCTCTTTCAAAAGTGAATAGCCCCATTCCGATCCGCCCCCACCAGCGCGGCCCGCCCGCACTATCTCTACAAAACGAACCCATTTCCCCCAGCCACGGACAAAGGACAAGGGACCAACGACAAAGAGCAAAACGAACCCATTTGTCATCCTCCCGTCATCTCCCCACGATGTCCTCCCTGCAGAACGAACCCATCCCAGCCGCGAAAGACAGAGGACAAATGACAAATCGAACCCATTTGTCACCATTCCGTCATCTTCCCACCCCGTTACTCCGTCGCTCCATTACCCCGTCACACTCCCCCTCGCCCCGTCGCCGATTCGCTGGTGGACCAGATCCCCCCTCCCGCCATCACGATAGCAGCAGTTCCAATTCCTCCCGCCCCAGCGACCGCAGGATGCTGTTGTCGGCCGTAATAATCGCATCGGCCAAGTCCCGCTTGGTCTGCTGCAACGCCAAGACCTTCTCCTCCACCGTGTCCTTGGCGATCAGCCGACAAGCATACACCTGTTTGGTCTGCCCGATCCGGTGTGTCCGATCGATCGCCTGCGCTTCCACCGCCGGGTTCCACCAGGGATCAAGCAAGAACACGTAGTCGGCCGCGGTCAGGTTCAGCCCCAGTCCACCGGCCTTGAGACTGATCAGGAACAGCTTGCACTTCGCATCCCCTTGGAATCGCTGGACCCGCTCAGCCCGATCACGCGTCTGGCCATCCAAATACTCGTAGGCAATTCCCTGCTTGTCCAACTGCTGTCGCAGGATCGCCAGCATGCTGGTGAACTGCGAGAAGATCAGGGCCTTGTGCCCTTCCTCGATCACTTCTTCCAATTGCGGCATCAGCACATCCAGCTTGGCACTGGGTTCCTCGATCCGGCTTTCGTCAATCAACGCCGGATGCAACGCCGCCTGGCGCAGGCGGAGCAATGCCTCCAGAATGTGCATCTGCGACTTGCCCAGGCCATCGCGGGCAACCCGCTCCAGCAAGGACGCGCGGTAATACTCGCGCAGCTCGTCGTAGAGCTTGCGTTGGGCCGGCTCCAGTTCGCAATAGATGGTCTGTTCGATCTTGGGCGGCAGATCCTGGGCAACCTGTTCCTTGGTTCGGCGGAGGATAAAGGGACGCAGCGCCTTGGCCAACACCTCGCGGATATCGCGATCGGGATTGCGAAGGGATTGTGCGCCGCCGAAGACCGACGCCGACCCCAGCATGCCGGGGTTGAGAAAATCGAAGATGCTCCAGAGATCGCCCAGATGGTTCTGCACCGGCGTGCCGCTGAGCACCAGACGATAATTGCCTTTGACCAGGCGAACCGCTTTGGCCGATTCGCTGTTGGGATTCTTGACCGCCTGCGCCTCGTCCAGCACCACGTAATCGAACTGGAGATCCTTGAGGAACTCCACATCGCGCCGGAGCGTGCCATAAGTGGTGATGACCACATCGTAGTCCATCAGCGACGCGCCGCTCCGGGCGCGTTCGATGCCGGTGTGGTCAAGCATGCGAAGCTTCGGCGTGAATCGGGAGGCCTCGGCGATCCAGTTGAAGACCAGCGACCGGGGCACCACGATCAGCGAGGGCATGGTCTTCTGGCTTTGGCCGTTGTGGGCAATTTCCTGCGACCGCAGCTCACGGCGAGATTCCAGCAGCCCGAGCACCTGGACAGTCTTGCCAAGCCCCATGTCGTCGGCAAGGCAGCCCCCAAAGCCGAAACGCCGAAGGAAGTCGAACCAGCCCAGGCCATCACGCTGATACGGGCGCAGCTGGCCGACGAACGCCGCGGGCGGATCCATGGGCTCGATACCCTCGAATCGCCGCAGTTCCCGGCGGGTGCGCTCGAAAACCTCATCGCAGGTGGCTTCCGGCTGCGACGCCAGGAGCACATCGAGCAGGCCCGCCTGCATCTTGGTGAACTTCAGGAAATCCCCCTCCTGCTCACCGAGATTCGCAATCAGGCCATACTTCTTGAGCCAGTTCTCGGGCACGATGCCATAGGTGCCATCATCAAGGCGAACCATGTTCTGGCCCCGTTTGATCGCCGCCAGCAAGTCAGGCAACGTGGCGGTGCGTCCGCCGAAATCGACCTCGCCGCGCAATTCAAACCAGTCGATCCCCGAGGAAACGCGCAACTGGACGGTCCCCGCCCGGCGGTAGACGCTTCCATCGGCCTCGACATGCCAGCCCTCATCGACCAGGATCCGCACCAGGCGAGGCAGATGACGCTGGCCAAACCAGAACTGCTTGCCGGAATCCGCATGGCTGGGCGCTTCGCGGACGCCGAGCTTGGTCAGGCGTGCCAAGGCGGCTCGCTCCGCTGCTTCATCACGCACAATGAGCCGTCGCCGCTGGCCCTGAAACACCGGCCGGGCGTCGGACTGGCCATGCAGAACGATCGCACCGTCGTAATCAAAAGACAACTCGGCACGCAACCGCTCCGGCCGAAGGTCTTCGCTGGCCGGTGCGCGAACGCGCAGCCGAGGCGTTGGCTTCACGCACACTTCCTCGACGCGCAATTCGTCAGGCAGATCCAGCCGCGGAAGGTGCGGCATGCTCAACAGTTCCTGGAGCAGTTCATCCGCCTGAGCAAACGGCACCAGGACTCGGCGTTGCTGTCGCAAGAGCGGCACCCAATACAACTCGCCGCGATCTTCGATGGGGAGAACCTTATTCTCATGGAACGCGAGCCCCCCTGCCACGATCAACGCGGGCCGGGCAATCGGCATGCGTTCCTCACCCCGCCGAAGCCAGCCAGTGAGAACGTATTGCTGGGTTGTCTCCTCACGCTGGCCTTGGATCCAGAGCTGCCAGTCGCCGGCCTCGTCCCAAGTCAGGTTCTGCAGTTCTTCGGTGTCTGGATCGGTTTGAAGCAGCACGCGTCCTGTCTGGCACATGGCCTGAACGACCATCCGGCGCATCGGCGTGGGAATCGTGAAGCTGGGATCGAAAGTGTAGTAATACTGATGGCCTCCCCCGGCGCCTTTCAGCAGGGCCATGATGTGGCGGTCGTCGGCGTTGGGAAGGAGACTGGCATCGGGAAACGAGATGCCGCGCGTTTTGGGCTTGCTCCATTCGCCGCTCTGACGGTGATCGCGGCAGGCAAAACGAATCACCAGCGAACGGGCCTCATAGCTGCCGGGCACATCGATAATGTAGAGCATTTCGCGATCGGCTGGCCAATTCTCCGGGGCCGGCTGATCCGCAGCCGCTGCCGACTCGCGAGCCGACGCCAACTGCTTCTTCCATGAGGGCAAAGAGGGACGATGCTCAACCGGCCGGCGAGGCTCATCGACGTCCACCCGGCGAAGTTCGCCACTGGCCGAAAGCCAAGCCATCGAGCGGTTACGCCCCCGGCGGGGCATGGTTTCCTTCGTAGCGGAGGCCGCCTCTTCCGACGACAAAATCCCTTGCGACTCCGCGTGCAACGCCGTCGCCACGACATGATCGCAAATACTCCCCTTGCGGTGGGCATCGCAGGTACAGGAGGACTCCAGCGACTGGCCCTCCGACCAGTTCAAAGTCGTCCGAAATTGTCCCTGTTTGGTCCTAACCAGGGCTGACAACGAGCTATCAGCAACGTTCTGGATCTCGACAGCCCCGCTTCGCCAATACTCCTGGCCGTAAGCTTTCTGCTTCTCCCCAACCGCTTGGGGAAATCGATCCAAGACCGACATCAGCACACTCCAATTCCTCAAAACGAAGCACCCGGCCAAAAAAGCCGGATCGACTACTGTACACCTAATTGAGGAAAGAACAAACTGAACCGAAACCCTCTACCCCCCCGCTTTCGACAGCAAATCCACCAATTCATCAATGAATGCAGCTTGTGCTGGATTGATCTTACGCTTGGCGGTTTGCGGATCGAAAAACTCAGCCCGGTCCACCTCGGGGAATTCGACCAGACGACCAGACTTGGCAGGCCATTCCATTCTGGTCAGGTTGCAGTGAATGGCTGTTGGGTCGCAGTCGCCGAGAAATGCCCAGGCGTGAACGGTTTTGCCGCCCTTCTGCTTGATCGGATGCAATTCAATAAAGGGTCCGGTCGGCTTGAGGCCAAGTTCTTCTTGGAACTCCCGCTCCGCAGTCGCAAGGAGATCCTCGCCCGATTCAACCTGTCCCTTGGGGATAGACCAGGCACTCTCATCCTTATGGCGCCAGAACGGTCCCCCTGGATGCACCAGGAGGACTTGCGGCGTCTGCTGTCGGATACGGTACATCAGCAAACCAGCGCTGATTTTGGGCATGGGAACATTATACGTATTCGAACACCCGTCGTATTCAGACACTCATCATACGAGCCAGGTTGCTTGATGGATCACTCCAGGTCGCCTAAAGTGGATGTCAAGGTCCAGATTTCACGGTGTCAGGAGGCCGAATTGATTTCACAAACGGCGGAGTATGCGTTGCGGGCGGCGGTTTGCCTGGCAAGCAATCCGGAATCGCCGATGACCACGCAACAGATCGCCGCCATGGCAAAAGTCCCGGCGGGGTATCTATCGAAAGTGCTGCAAGCGATGGGACGGGCTGGGCTGGTGGATTCCACACGCGGACTGGGGGGCGGGTTTGTGCTGACAAGGGATCCGAAGGAGCTGACCATCTTCCAAGTCATCGAGGCGGTGGATC
>JBLNDH010000087.1:0-8445 GCA_050261455.1 Bacillota bacterium | reverse complement strand
GCGGGCAGGTGCGATAGTTGCGCGGCATATCGAACGGTCGCCGCTTGCGTCTGTAGGCGATCGGGCGCTGCCTTGGCGTAGAGCTTCTGAGCGGCTTCGGTCCATTTCCCTGGCGTCAGTTCGCGCAGCGATTGGCCGCCGGTGGCGCGGGTGAGTTCCTCAAGCTGGCGGAGGGCCCGGCCATCATTTCGCAAGGCCAGCAGATCCAGACGGATCTTTTTATCAATCAGGCCTTGGCGTATCGATTCGAGTTGAGTGATCTGGGCATCGGCATCCGTCAGCAGCAGCAGTTCCTTGGGCATGGTCGAGTCGGCCGACGAAATGGTTTGCAAAAGGGCGTCTTCAAGATTGGTTGGACCATTGGGCCGAACATCCGCCGGTGGCAGCGGCAGGGCGGCGGTTTCGCGTGCGGATTTGCCCGTGGACCACCAGCGAAGGTTCTCGGCGAAGCTGCCGAGGGTGACCGGGTCCTCTGGGGGCAGGTGTGGCAGGAGATCCAGCATGGCCCGCGTAACCTGATCCCATCGCGACGGGCCGCCGTTGCTGCTGGCCATCGAACCACTGCTGTCGCCCAGAAGAATCCAGTGCAAGGTTGGGGTAGGGGGGGTACTGGACAGCGGCGAGAGCGTCTCCAGAAGCGTGCCAGGGTATGCGCCGGCGGCGAAGGCGTGATCGCCGCCCAGAAGGACGATCGAGCCGCCCAGGTCGCGGACATATTGCCCAAGGCGCTGCTGCTGCAACTCTGACAGATCGCCGGCCGTTACGTTATCCAAGACGATGATCGACGGTGCCAGGTACTCAGCCGATTCATCCGGCAGGCGGCCCGGTTCGAAAGGCGTCCAATTGCCGGCCGGTGGCGTTCGGCCGACCCACCAGCGCTGGCTGAGCAGCGGCGGTGGAATCCGAATCGCCAGTGCGTCATTCTCCGGCCAAGGATCCCCCCCGGATAATCGCGCCGCCGCCTCGGTTCCCGCAGGCGGTAGGGGGTGGCCAGAAGTTATGGATCCGGGTGCGATGGACTGAGCCTCGGTCGAATCCGCGGGGCTGAATGTCAGTTCTCGCATCTGGGTGCTTTGATTCACCACGGCGGCTGAGAGCGTCTTGTCGTGAATCTCCAAGCGGGTGACGGACGCATCGGGCGGATCTTCCAGGAGCGGGTCCGCTGCGACGTAGACCGGCGGGGCGGTGGTCGGCAGCTCAAACTGGGCATCGCTGAACAGCAAGACGGCTGCGGCATTGGGCGGCGTGAAGATGGTTTTATTGGCAGGGAGGTCAGGGAGGGTCGGCCCATCCGGAATGCTCGATTGTTCTGTTTCGGCGAAGTAGACGAGATGGTAGGGGACATTGCCCAAAAGCTGTCGAATCCGTCGGTGCAATGTTTCCGTGCTGCGGTACTGGGCGGTACGCGTGCTGGGGGAGAGGTCCACCATGATGGCGACCTGTTGCGCTGAGGGCTGTTGCCAGGCCAGTCCGCCCGCAGCGAATGCCAGCGACAGCAATCCGATCCCGATGAGGGCCAGGCTCAGCCGTCTGATGGCGGGCCTGCGCCAGGCTATAATGGCTGCTGTGATGGCGATCAGCAGCGTGGCTAGTGCAAAGGTGCTTTTCGATTCCAGCGAAACCGTTCCGATGACGGATAAGCTTGAAAGCGGCAAGCTGTCTGCTTGGTCGATCATCGGGTATCCTAGGAAACGGTTTCACAACCGGTGGAATCTTCAGGAGATGTTAGCCCATGAGCATGCGTGCAGCCAGATCGACGACAATCCTGAGTGTGCGGAGGGATGGCCAAGTTGCCTTGGGCGGCGATGGGCAGGTCACTTTAGGGAATGTGGTCGCCAAGCACGATGCGAATAAGATTCGCCGGTTGGGGGGCGGGAAGGTCCTGACGGGTTTCGCTGGTTCGGCTGCGGATGCTTTTGCTCTGCTCGAGCGGTTTGAGAAGAAGCTGAGTGAGTTTCCCGACAACACCCGCCGGGCGGTGATCGAGTTGGCCAAGGAATGGCGCACCGATCGGGCGCTCCGTCGACTGGAGGCGTTCCTGGCGGTCGTGGACAAGCAGACCAGCCTCATCGTTAGCGGGGCTGGCGATGTTATCGAACCGACGGACGGAATCATCGGTATCGGCAGTGGGGGGCCTTATGCGCAGGCGGCGGCTAAGGCGTTGCTCATGCACTCGCAACTCTCCGCCAAGGAAGTTGTTGAAGCCGCACTCAAGATTGCTGGCGAGCTCTGCATTTACACCAACACTACGATCAAGGTGGAGACACTCTGAGCTCCAAGTGATTTGATCTGCAGGAGAAACCCCAAGCCGGACTGTAGCACAACGCAAGTTCGGAGCTTCCCCGATACCCCAGACGATCCGGACCTGCGCTACGCTTCGGTCCGGCTTGGAAGGCGTTTCTGGTGTACCCAGCGTTCCCAAATGGCTTGTCGCATCGATCGTCAATGGTGGGATTGCCGGATCACGCAAGATTGAACGCGTGAGACTGGATATGATTGTGCAGACTATGAAATACCTCACACCTCGGCAGATCGTCGCTGAGCTGGACAAATACATCATTGGCCAGGCGGATGCCAAGCGGGCCGTTGCGGTGGCTGTGCGTAATCGCTGGCGTCGTCAGCAATTGCCCGAGGAAATGCGCAAGGATGTGGCGCCCAAGAACATCCTGATGATCGGCCCGACCGGTGTTGGCAAGACGGAGATCGCCCGGCGTTTGGCGGGTTTGACGGCTGCACCCTTCATCAAGGTCGAAGCCACGAAGTACACCGAGGTTGGTTATCACGGGCGCGACGTTGATTCCATCATTCGCGATCTGCTCGACTCGTCCATCAATATGGTGCGTGGGGAAATGACCGAGTCGGTCAAGGAAGCAGCCGAGCAGCAGGTTGAGGAGCGTTTGCTCGACCATCTCTTGCCGCGAACCGAAACGGCGTCGACGTACGATGATGAGGACACCAAGGCCCGCCGCGGCCGCACCCGCTCCAAACTGCGCGAGCAACTCCAGAACGGAGAGCTGGAGGATCGGCAGGTCGAGATTGCGGTCGAAGAGAAGAGCACGGCTGTTGGTGTCTTTGGGCAGATGGGCATGGAGATGGACGTCGAATTGCAAAACATGGTCGAGAAGATGCTGCCGGCACGGCGCGAAACCCGCCGGCTCACCGTGCGCGACGCCCGGAAGGTCCTGTTCAACCAAGAAGCGGAGAAGCTAATTGACCGCGACAAGATCAATCGCACTGCCATTGAGCGGGTCGAGCAATCCGGCATCGTTTTTCTCGACGAAATCGACAAGATCTGTGGCCCGGAAAGCAAGTATGGCCCGGATGTCAGTCGGCAGGGCGTGCAGCGCGATCTGCTCCCGATTGTCGAAGGCAGCACGGTGATGACCCGGTATGGTCCGGTGAAGACGGATCACATCCTGTTCATCGCGGCCGGTGCGTTCCACAGCAGTAAGCCCAGTGATTTGATGCCCGAATTGCAGGGGCGTTTCCCGATTCGCGTCGAGCTGCAGGATCTGACGAAAGATGATTTTGTGCGCATTCTGCATGAGCCACAGAATTCGCTGATCAAGCAGCAGAAAGCCTTGCTGGCCACCGAAGGCATCGAGGTGGAATTCACCGAGGATGCTTTCGAAGCGATGGCCCAGATTGCCTATGACCTGAACCGTCGCACGCAGAATATCGGCGCCCGCCGCCTGTACACGATCCTCGAACGCGTCGTCGAAACCATCAGCTTCGACGGGCCTGATCTGGCCAACAAAAAGGTCACCATCACCGATGCCTATATTCGCCAACAGTTGGAGAATGTGTTGAAGGATGAGGACCTGAGCAAGTTCATCCTGTGACCAGACGGATCATCGGCTTGATGTGAATTCCCCTCTCTCTTTGCGGCCCTGCGAGTCGCCCGGGGGGCGGCTCTGTCTATTTGTCTTGGCGGGGCGAGCGTTTCAAAGCGGATATGCTAGTCCCTGATTCCGTAGATTGGTCGATCGTTTCCGGGGTACCCGGGCCTCGGGTTCAGCCACGCCATTGTGCAAAACATCACGGAGTTCAGCGAGCGAATTCACCGGGCTGACTGAGCTTACGTCCCAGCGAATTCCAAGAAACGACCTTGACCCGCAATATCAAAGGTTTATTATAAAGGATAAGTAGATCCTTTTATCATGTTGCCCTCCGGGACCAAGCCGACCGTATCACAGGCTGCCCGCAACCAATGGCGGGTTACGGGGCAGGTTCAGGGTGTTGGTTTTCGGCCGTTTGTCTACCGGCTGGCGCAACAACATCACCTCACTGGGTTTGTCTGCAACGATACCCGTGGCGTCATCATCGAAGCTCAGGGCTTGCCCGATCGGCTCGATTCCTTTGCCTGCGATCTGGCTGACCAAAAGCCCACTTTGGCTGTGATCGATCGAATCATTCGGACGGCTTTGCCGGTTTGCTGTGACGAGATCGATTTCCGCATCATTGCCAGCCATGACGATGTGCAGGCCCATGCGGAAGTGACCGTTGATACGGCGGTCTGCCCGAATTGCCTTCGAGAACTGTTCAGCCCTTCCGATCGCCGCTTTGGCTATGGCCTGATCAATTGCACCAACTGCGGCCCGCGTTATTCGATCATTCGACGCGTTCCCTACGACCGGCCGAATACAACAATGGCGGCCTTTGTGATGTGCGAGCCCTGTCGGCAAGAGTATGCCGATCCGATGGACCGCCGCTTCCATGCGCAACCGACCGCCTGCCCCCAATGCGGTCCGCAGATTCGTCTGATCGATTCCCATGGGACTCCTTTGGCTGGCGATCCCATTGCGACGGCTTCTGAGCTTTTGCAGCAGGGGAAGATTCTTGCCATCAAGGGGCTGGGTGGTTTCCACTTGGCGGTTCGGGCCGATGATCACGCGGCGGTTCTCCGCCTGCGTCAGCTCAAGAAACGCGATCACAAGCCTTTTGCGCTGATGGGTGCCGGTCTGGAACAGATTTGCCAATTGGTCACCCTGAGCGACGTGGCCATCGCGGCCATGACTTCGCCGGCCTGTCCTATTGTGCTCGCGCCGGTGCGTCCGGATGCCAAGGTGTCGCCGGCCATTGCGCCCGGGAACCACCGCTTGGGCGTGATGCTTCCCTATACCCCGATTCATCACCTGCTCTTCCGCGCCGGCCGCGGCAAGTTTGCTACCCTGGTCATGACCAGTGGCAATAGCAGCGACGATCCGCTGGCCATCGATAACGACGAGGCGATTCGCCGGCTTGGCAGTCTGTGCGACGGGATCCTCCTGCACGACCGGCCGATCGAGCGTTGTGTGGATGATTCGGTTCTCATCGACCTGGGCGATGCTGAGCCGCTTCCCATCCGTCGCGCTCGGGGTTATGTGCCCATGTCGCTGCCGGGGCCGCAAGTCGTCGGCACGCCAGGCCTCTGCGTTGGGGGCGAACTTAAGAATACGGTCGCCGTGGTCCGCGACGGCAGAATCATCCTGAGCCAGCATCTGGGCGATCTGACCCATGCCTTGGCATTCGATTATTTCAAGCGGGCTATTGCCGATCTCTGCAACCTGTTCGGCATTCAGCCTCAGTGGATCGCCCATGATCTGCATCCGATGTACCTGAGCACCGCGTACGCCGCACAACTATCCCAGCAGCTCGGGATCCGCACGATTCCCATCCAGCATCATCATGCCCATGCCGCTGCGGTGATGGCCGAGCATGGCGTGACCCAACCCGTCCTGGCCATCACCTGTGACGGCACGGGGTTCGGGACCGATGGCACCATCTGGGGTGGCGAACTGCTCTTGGCTGATCTGTCCGGATTCAAACGTCTGGCTCGCCTTCGCCCTCTGATGCTCCCCGGCGGTGATGCTGCCGCTCGCGATACCCGCCGGTGTGCTCTGGCCCTCTTGCATCAAGCATTCGGCAACGACTTTGCCGATCATCCCACTACTGGCCGCCTGCTGCCCGACCCGATCGAGCGCCAGATGCTCTGCCAGATGATGATCCGAGGCTTGAACTGTGCTCAGACCAGCAGTGCCGGCCGCGTGTTCGATGGGGTGGCGGCTCTTCTGGAGCTATGCGCTCACAACGACTTTGAAGCCCAAGCCGCTATGACGTTGGAATCCGCTGCGTCGCGTGCGACCGCCCCGGAAGTCGGCGACTTGTTCACCCTCGTCGATGGCGATCCGCTTGAGCTGAACCTGACGCCACTGGTTTGCGGGATCCTCGAGCGTTTGGGGCAGGGTTGGCCTGTCGAGATGCTGGCGGCGCTGTTCCATGAGCAGTTTGCCCGTGCATGGGATGCGGTTACGGCCAGGGCTGTGGCGCAAACGCAAATTCACTGTGTCGCTTTTTCCGGCGGCGTGTTCTGTAACCAACGTTTCACGCAGCTTTTAACAACCCGCTTGCAGCGACGCGGCCTGCGCGTGCTGCGGCATCGGCTTGTCCCGCCCAACGACGGGGGATTGTCCTATGGTCAGGCGGCCATCGCCGCGACCTGGGCAGCGAGCCGAGGGGCAGAAAGGCAAGGTGTCTGATGTGTCTGGCTGTACCCGCTCAAGTCAAGTCCTGCGATGGAAACGAAGCCATCGTGGATCTGCACGGCAATCGCGTACGCGTCAGCACCCTGCTGGTTCCCGAGGTCAAGGATGGTGATTGGGTGCTTGTCCATGCGGGGTTCGCCATTCAGCAGATCAATGCGGAGACGCTTGAGGAGACCTGGGCGGTTCTGGAAGACCTGAAAAAAGCTGGAGGCCAGCCATGACCCAACGCTCGCTCAGCAGTCATGAAGCCCTTTGCCGCCTGCGCACCGCTGCCGAAGCCATTGGTCGGCCGGTCGCATTCATGGAAGTCTGCGGTACCCACACCGTCAATGCCTGTCGATGCGGCCTGCATAGCCTCATGCCGTCCAATGTGAAACTCATTAGCGGGCCGGGTTGTCCCGTATGTGTTACCTCCCAGGGCGACATTGATATGCTCATCGAACTGGCCCGCCGCCCGGGTGTGACGCTGTGCACCTATGGTGACATGATGCGGGTGACCGGCAAGGACGGGAATCTGGAAGAGGCCCGCAGCACCGGTTCGGACATTCGCGTTATCTACAGTTCCCTGGATGCCGTGCGCCTAGCTGCGGCCGAACCGAATCGCCAAGTGGTTTTCGCCGGTGTCGGTTTTGAAACGACCACCCCGGCGACGGCCGTTGCTGTTCTCGAGGCGGAGAGACTGGGCCTGCAGAACTTCACGGTGCTGGTCAGTCACAAACGCATCCTCCCAGCCATGCGAGCATTGCTGGACAGTGGCCAGATTCATGTCGATGGATTTCTCTGCCCGGGGCATGTCTCAACCGTGACTGGCTATGCGGCTTTTGCGACGATTGTGCGCCGCTATCACTTGCCCTGTGTGGTCGCCGGCTTCGAGGATGTGCAGATTGCTGCGGGCCTGGCTCGCCTGGTTGAACTGGTGCGGGATCAACGCGACGATCTGGAGAATCTCTATCCGCAAGCGGTCACCCGCTGGGGCAACCGGCGCGCGCAGAACATCATTCGTCGCGTCTTCCGACCGGTCGATGCCCGCTGGCGTGGCTTGGGCTGGATTCCCGACAGTGGCTTGAGCTTCCGCAGCCGATTCAGTCACTTTGATGCGCAGATCCGTTATAAGCTCACGCCTCTCGATTCGCCCGAACCTCCGGGTTGCCGCTGCGGTGAAGTGATTACGGGCCGCTGCACTCCACCCGATTGCAAATTGTTTGCCGTGGCCTGCACGCCGGTCCGCCCGATTGGCCCGTGCATGGTCAGCTCGGAAGGTACATGCCAGGCTTGGTTTAAGTATCGTCGCGCTACTCAGGTCGCTGCGATGACTGCGGCGGCAGCTGCCAAAAGCCAACAGGAGACTTCCGTATGACGCACCAAAATGCAGCGAAATCCGCCGCCGCGACAATGCCTTCGTATCGCATTGACCAATCTAAACATATTGTCATGGCGCATGGGGGGGGCGGGCAGTTGACGGATGAACTCATTGCCCATACGCTGCTACCTCGCCTTGCGAATCAGACGTTAAACGAGTTGCTCGATGCCAGTGCCGTGCCCTCCACGGCCGGCCGGATGGCGATGACCATAGACGGTTATGTGGTGCGCCCTCTGAGCTTCCCCGGAGGTGACATTGGTCGCCTGGCAGTGAGCGGGACAGTGAATGATCTGTCTGTCTGCGGTGCAGAACCGCTCGGCTTGGCACTGAGCCTCATCTTGGCCGAGGGGTTGGAACGAACGGTTCTGGAAGCCATGCTCGATTCGATTCGTTCCACCGCGGATGAAGCCGGCGTTCAAGTCATTACCGGCGACACGAAAGTGGTTGGCCGCGGACAGGCGGATGGAATGTATATAACGAGTGCCGGCGTGGGCAGCGTTCCGCCCAACCGCCGGTTGCACCCGGACCAGATCCGCCCCGGCGACCTGGTGATGGTTACCG
>JBLNDH010000086.1:0-12366 GCA_050261455.1 Bacillota bacterium | reverse complement strand
CCGCCTCCCGCCATTTCAAATCGCAAGTGGTCCCCATCAGCCGCCGGAAAATCTTCGAATAGTGCCCGCTGTGCAGTACGATCAACCCCATCCCCGCCAGCACTCGCCGTTGGATCCGATCCACCACCTCGTCCCGCACCTCCTCGTGTGCCATGTGCCCCCACCATACCAGCACATCCGCCCAGCCCAGCGCCGCTTCGCTGCACCCCTGTTCCGCATCGCTGTCCAATGTCGCCGTCCTCACCTCCAGATCCCCTCGCCCGCTCAGATACCCCCCAATCGCCCCATGAATCCCCTCCGGGTAAACCTCCCTTACCTGCGCATTCCCCTTCTCATGCCGCCCCTCATTCCACACCAGCACTCGAATTCCCATATTCCACCTCCCTCCTTCCTCTTAACTGGCAACTACCAACTAACAACTGGCAACTACTCTCCCCAAATCCACAAAGTATTCCGGATACGTCTTATTCACACACTCCACATCCTTGATCGTCACTCCCGCCACCTTCGTTCCCGCCAGCGCAAAGCTCATCGCCATCCGGTGATCGTCATACGTCTCCACCACCGCCCCATGGATCCGCTCCGCCGGCGAAAGAATCAAATCATCCCCCTCCACTTCCACCTCCGTCCCGAATTTCACCAGCTCATTGGCCAGCGCCGTTACCCGATCCGTCTCCTTCAGCCGCAGCGTGTGCAAGCCCCGAATCCGTGTCGTTCCTTGGGCAAACATCGCCACCACCGCCAGCGTCTGCGCCATGTCCGGCATGTTCCGCAGGTCGATGTCGATCCCCTCCAGCGCCTCCGTCCCCATCACCGTGATGAAATCCCCCCCATAAACCAGGCTCGCCCCCATCTGGTGCAGCACGTCCGCAAACCCCACATCCCCTTGCAGGCTTCGCTTGCCCAAGCCCTGGATCGTCACCTTCGCCCCCGCATGCAACGCCGCCGCCGCTAGAAAATAGCTCGCATTCGACGCATCCGGCTCCACCGCGTAATTCGTCGCCGCGTACTTCCCCCGCGGCACCACGATCATCGTCGGCTTCCCCGTCACCTTGTCCAGTTGCACTTCCGTCATCACCCCAAACTCATCCATCAACCGCGTCGTCATCGCCACATAAGGCCAGCTCGTCTGCTCTCCCTCCAAGTCGATCTTCACCTCGTGCTTCGCATAAGGGCACACCTGCAACACCGCCGACAAAAACTGCGACGACTGCGCACTGCCGAATTTCCCCAGCCCGCCCGGCAGCCCATCCCCCAACACCTCCACCGGCGGATACCCTTCCTCCATCAAGTAATTGGTCCTTATCCCCAGGTTATTCAACAAGCTCACCAATTGCCCGATCGGCCGCTGCCGCATCCGGGGAATCCCATCCAGGATGTACCGCCCCTTTCCCAGGCCGCACAACGCCGTCAAGAACCGAATGCTGGTCCCCGAGTTCCCACAGAACAGTTCCGCCGATTGCACCGGCACCTTCCCGCCCCGGCCCTTCACCACAATCACCTTGCCCGGCCGGTCCACATCCAACTCAAACCCCAACCGTCCCAGGCTCTCGATCATCACATGCGTGTCGTCCGCGAACAGGCAGTTGCTGATCTCGCTCTGCCCGTCCGCCATCGCCGCCAGCACCAATGCCCGGTTCGTCAGGCTCTTCGACCCCGGCGGCGTAATCTCCGCCACAAACGCTTTGTTAACCACCTGAATCGTCAAGTCGCTCATATCTCACCCAGCCTAAGCCCTCCCCCGCAAAAACTCAAAGTCCGTACCATTCCTCTTCCCCCCTGACAACCGCCTCTCCTCCCTCGCCCGGTACTCCGGGAGAGGGCTGGGGTGAGGGTTCTTTGCCAACCCCACCTCCCCTAGCATCTCTTCGTGTCCTTCGTGGCCCTTCGTGGTTCGCCCCGCCTCTGAAACTTTTCCCCACTCTGCACGTCCATACCACCGATATAACCGGAAAGGACACACATGATGAAACACCTATTGCGATCCGCCGTTCTATCGTTGGCTCTCGCCGGCATCGTCCCCATTCCCTCGCTCGCTCAATCGACACCACCACCCCAAAGAAACGCCGCTCCCTCCGCCGACGTCCCCGTGAAGATCGTCGTCCTCTACTCCTCCGGCGTCGGCTATTTCGAGCACCTCGGCCCCGTCACCGACAACGCCCAAACCGAACTGCGCTTCAAAACCGCCCAGATCAACGACATCCTCAAGAGCCTGGTCCTGCAGGACACCGCCGGCGGCTCCGTCCGCACCGTGGTCTATCCCTCCCAGGACCCCCTGGACAAAACCCTCAAGAGCTTCCAGGTCAACCTGGCCAACAATCCCCCCCTGGCCGAGCTCTTGACCCAGCTCCGCGGGGCCCAGGTGAAGCTCGCCGTCGGCCCGGAGCCGATCGCCGGCACCATCCTGGGCCTGGAGAAGAAACCCAAAGCCGTGGGCCAGACCGCCATCGAGGTCTGGCAGCTGAACCTCTTGAGCGGCGGCACGATCCGCTCCCTGAACCTCGAAGAGATCACCAAGCTCGACTTGGAAGATCCCCAGCTCCAGGCCGAGCTGCACAAGGCCCTCTCGGCCCTGGTCCAGTCCCGCGATCAGGACAAGAAGCCGGTGACCATCGAGTTCACCGGCCAAGGCCAGCGGACGGTGCGCATCGGCTACGTCGTGGAGACCCCCATCTGGAAGACCAGCTACCGCCTGATCCTGCCGACTAAGCCCGAGGACAAGGCGGCCCTGCAGGGCTGGGCGATTGTGGAGAACCAGACCGACAACGATTGGAACAACGTGCAACTCTCTCTGGTCAGTGGCCGGCCCATCAGCTTCGTCCAGGAGCTGTATCAGCCCCTGTACATCCCCCGCCCCGTGGTCACCCCCGAGCTCTTCGCCAGCCTCCGCCCCCAAAGCTATGATGCGGGAATGGACCTGGCCCGAAAGGAACCCGCTGCCCCAACTGTCAATGCGCCCATGATGATGCGGATGGCCCCCGGCATGATGGCCCCTGGCCGACGCGACGCCACCGCCGGGCGCGCAGGCGGTTCGTTGGGCGACTATGCCATCGCCGGCAGTGCCCCCGCAGCCGCCAAGGAACAATTGGCCGAAAAGCCCATGGATGTCACCTCTTCCGTCGCTTCCATCGCCTCCGCCGCCAAGCTCGGCGAGCTCTTCCAATACACGGTCGGCAACGTCTCCTTGCCGCGTCAGCGTTCGGCCATGCTCCCCATCCTCACCGATCCCGTCGAGATCGAAAAGCTCTCCATCTACAACGCCGCCGTTCTTCCCAAGAACCCCCTCAACGGCGCCCGCGTGAAGAACACCACCGGCAAGCATCTCCTGGCCGGCCCCATCACCGTCCTGGAAGCCAGCTCCTACGCCGGCGATGCCCGCATCGACAACCTCCCCCCTGGCCAGGAACGCCTCCTCAGCTACGGCATCGACCTGCAAGTCCTGGTCAATTCCACCAAGACCAAACAGGAAGACACCATTCAGACCGCCAAGATCATCAAAGGTACCCTCAACATCCAACGCAAGCACGTCTTCACCCAGGACTATCAGCTCGACAACAAAGGCACCACCGATCGCACCCTGATCATCGAGCACCCCTTCCGCCAGAACTGGAAGCTCGTGCAGCCTGAAAAACCCCTGGAAACCACCGACGCCCTCTACCGCTTCAAAACCACTGTTCCCGCCGGCAAGTCCGCCACCTTCACCGTCCGCGAAGAGACCGTGCAAGGCGAGTCCATCGCCATCCTCCCCGCCGACTTTGGCACGATCGACTTCTACTCCAAGACCGGCGAAATTCCCAAGGCCGTTCGTGAAGCCCTTGTCAAAGCCCTCTCCCTCAAGCAGGAGATGACCGATTACCAGCGGCAAGTGCAGCAGGCCCGCCAGGAAATCCAGCAGCTTTCCCAGGACGAATCCCGCATCCGCGAGAACCTCAAGGCCGTCCCCGTCCAATCCGCCCAGCACACTCGCCTTCTCCAGCGCCTGGACGAGCAGGACAAGAAGATCGACGACTGGGACCAAAAAGCCCGCGACGCCCAAAACAAATTCAACGACTCCCGCAAATCCCTCGAGGACTACCTCAATAACCTCAATGTGGAAGGGTAGGGGGTATGAAACGATGAATGCAGAATGATGAACGATGAACAGAAGTCCTGCTTCCCGTTCATCGTTCATCATTCTGCATTCATCGTTTGCCTTTTCCGTGTACAAAAAAAGAACGCGGAACGATGACATTCATCGTTCCGCGTTTGTCATTCATCGTTTCTCTTCTTACTTCTGCGGCACTTCCTTGGCATGCAGCCACGACATCATCTTCCGCAGCCGCTTCCCGACCACTTCCATCGGGTGATTCCGATCCTTCTCGTACAAGGCGTTGAAGTTCTTCATGCCACTCTCGTACTCCGCACGCCATTCCTTCGCGAACTGTCCGCTCTGGATTTCCTTGAGGATCTTCTTCATCTCCGTCTTGGTCTTCGACGTGATCAGCCGTGGCCCGCGGGTCATATCACCATACTCGGCCGTATTGCTGATCGAATACCGCATGTAGTCCAAGCCGCCCTGCTGAATCAGGTCCACAATCAGCTTCACTTCATGCACGCACTCGAAGTACGCCATTTCCGGCGGATACCCCGCCTCGATCAGCGTCTCAAACCCAGCCTTGATCAGTGCCGACAGCCCGCCGCACAGCACCACCTGCTCGCCGAACAGGTCCGTCTCGCACTCATCCTTGAACGTCGTCTCGATGAGGCCCGCGCGAGCCCCGCCGATGCCACGCGCCCAGGCCAAAGCAATCTGCCGGGCCGTCCCCGTCGCATCCTGTTGAACGGCAAAGAGGCACGGCACGCCGCCGCCCTTTTCAAACTCACTGCGAACCAGGTGACCCGGGCCCTTCGGGGCAACCATGATCACATTCACATCCTTCGGCGGCACGATCGTCTTGAAGTGAACGTTGAACCCGTGCGTGGCGCCCAACGTCTGCCCAGCCCGCAGGTTCGGTGCGATGGAGTTAGCATAGACCGCCGGCTGAACTTCGTCCGGCAACGTCAGAATGATCAGGTCTGCTGCCTTGGTCGCTTCTTCAACGCTGACCGGCTGAAACCCGTATTCGACCGCCAGCTTGTAGTTGTTCGAGTTCGGACGCTGTGCCACAATCACCTTGATCCCGCTGTCCCGCAGGTTCAACGCGTGGGCGTGCCCCTGAGAGCCAAAACCCAGCATCGCTACAGTCTTGCCCTTCAATCCATCCAGAGGGGCGTCCTTCTCGTAAAACATCTTCATCGGTTCAGCCATGTTCCAGAATCCTCCGTCGGGAAAAGGAAAATGCTATCGAGATGCCCCATGCTTGTCAAAAACCCCGGAACACTACCCCTCGAATCGGAAAATGCCCTTTTCTGACGCGGACGATGACGCAAAGTGCTGCCTCATCCATATTTACAGAAATGACACCCCCAACCCCCACTCCCAGCCTCCCCCCGATCCCTCACCCCCGCTGGCTCTACGCCGCTCGGATGCCCGTGTTCAGCTGCATCCCCTCGTCCAGAATCGCGAACAGTGTTGCTACCAACAGGGGATCCAGGTCCCCCTTCTCCCCACCCTCTTCCAGGATGGCTCGGCATTTGGCCAGCGGCATCGCCGGCCGGTACGGCCGATCGGTGCTCAACGCGTCGAAGCAGTCCGCTACCGCCGTGATCCGCGACAACAGCGGCAACTCATCCCCTTTCAACCCGTCTGGATAACCCGTCCCGTTCGGCTTTTCATGGTGCCAACGCACGATCGGCAGCACCGCATGAAACGTCCGCATCGGCTTGAGAATGTCATAGCCGATCACCGGATGCCGCTTCATGATCGCAAACTCCTCCTCCGTGAGTTTGCCCTGCTTGTTCAGAATCGGGTCGGGAATCCCCACCTTGCCGATGTCATGCACCAACCCGCCCGTCTGCAACGCCGCCAAACCGTCCTCATCCACCCCCACCCGCCGCCCAATCTGCACCGAATACGCCCCCACACGCTCCACGTGTCCGCACGTGTACGCATCCTTGCCTTCAATGGCGTTGGCCAGCGACGTAATCACCGTCTGCGCGTCCTCCAGCGAATCCGTCGCCTGCTTGAAGTGAATCGCCCGGCGCAGCCGGATCATCGTTTCCGCATCGCTTGCGGTCTGCGCGATGCAGTCGTCGGCCCCGGCTTCGAACAACTCGTGCGCCTTGCTGCTCTCCCGCATCGGCACCATGAAAATCACAGGAATAAAACTGGTCCGCGCGTCGAACTTGATGCTCCGGCACAGCTCGCTGAATGCCTCGGGAGAACCTTGGGGTACGATCAGGACCAGATCCACCCCGGGATTGTTCCGCAAAAAACGCAATGCCTCAGGCGTCGTGGATACGCTCCCGCTCAGCCACCGCAGATCCTTGAGCAGTTCCGCGATCGCAGGCGAGGCGTTCGTCTCGCCCACCAGAAGCACCCGTACGGACCCTTTGGATATTGCATTCACGGCCGAATCTCCCCTAACCCTGTCTCCTGTAACCGAACTGTTGCACTGTTCCCGCTTTTGTCTGGCCCCATTCCATGTGGCCCCGGATGCCCTGATTGATCGCATCTACCTCTATATCGACCGTTCCCACCCCCAGCTTCGCTTCATTTCCCACGCACATCGCTTCAGATTAACCGAACTCGTCCAGCGACTGGCTTCCGACGGATCCGTTTGGCACGAACGTCAAGCCGGCCACATCCTGCGCCGATGACCAATGCGGACTCTCTATTCAGTCCGCACTCCAACACAATTCGAGAGAGGATGAAGGGTATGGTCGAGGTCAAAGAACAAACAAACAACGATTCCGCATCCATTGAGCAACAAATCCGCAAACGAATCGAATCGCTGTCCTATCTGCCCACCACCGTCGCTGTTGCCATGAAATTCATCGAGCTCGGTAAAAACCCCGATGCCGAGCCCAGTGAATATGGCAAAGTGATCAGTTCCGATAGTTCCCTGGCCAGCAAGCTGCTGGCCCTGGCCAACTCCTCCTGGTTTGGCGTCCGCAACAAGGTCACCAAGCCCCAAATGGCCGTCAACCTCCTGGGACTCGGCACCGTCCGCACCCTGGCCATCAGCTACTGTCTGACCGGCCTGCACAACGAATTGCGGCTCACCCCCGATGAATCCCGCATGTTCTGGTCCGCTTCGCTCTGCAAAGCCGTCGCCGCCAAGCAGTATGCCCGGCACTTCGATGAGAAAAATGCCGAGGAGGCGTTCACCGCCGCCCTGTTCACCGATTTCGCCCTCCCCGTCATGTTTGCCGCCGCCAAGGACCTCATCCTGCCCCTGTTCCAGGATGCCACCATCGGCTGGAAAACCCACCTCGAACGCGAACGCGCCATCTGCCACCTGGATCATGCTGAAATTGGCCGCATTATCGCCCAAAAGCTCGAACTCCCCGACATTTTCGTCGATGCCGTCGCCTTCCACCACAACCACGACAGCCTCAAGGAGTTCATGGAGCACTCCGCCGTTGCCGACGCGGTCTACGCCGCCAGTCTCTTCCCCCACTCGCTCAACGCCTGGAATCCCCAGGACGCCGACGAACTCCGCCGCTTCCTCGCCACGCAGACCGCCTCCAAGCCGCTTGATGTCAACACCTATCTGAACGACTGCCAGACTGAGTTCGACCAGCTCTTCGCCTACTTCGAAAGCGGCGGCACGCCCGAATTGAAGCTCGTCGATCTCCTCGAGATGGCCACCCGCGAAGTCGCCGATAACACCACTCGCCTCATGGGCACCGTGCAGGAACTGATGCGCGAAGCCGCCTCCGCCGGCAAGGAAATGCACCAGATCCTCAGCCGCCAGAGCCAACTCGAAGAGGCCGCCACACGCGATCCCCTCACCGGCGCCCTCAACCGCGAAGGATTCGCCCAACGCGCCGAAGACCTCATCACCAAGGCCGGCCGCTATGGCATTCCCTTCGGCGTCCTTTATCTCGACCTCGATCGCTTCAAATCCCTCAATGACACCCTCGGCCACTCCTTCGGGGATGCCGCCCTTCGCAGGCTCGTCGAGGTCGTCCAGGAGGGCATCCGCTCCAACGACTTCATCGGACGTCTCGGTGGCGATGAGTTTGTGGTAATCGTCAGCGAATGTGACGAGCCGCAACTGACTCAAATTGCCGAACGCATCGTCTCCAAGATCGCCGCCATCTCGATCAGCCGCGGCAAAGTCTCCGATGCCCACATCACCGTCAGCGCAGGTCTCCTGACGGTCCCTCCACGCAGCCCTGCCTGTCTCCTCGAAAACCTCATCCATGCAGCCGACGAGCTCATGTACAAATCCAAACGCAACGGCGGCAACCAAGTCACTCACGCCACCCACCTCGCCCATCTCGCTGCCTGATCGCCTGTGAATCCCCAAATCCAACGGGCCGACCCCACACGGGCCGGCCCTTTTCATGTCTGACAGGCCTTCAGTAATGCAGATTTCACTTCCTCCCTTTCCCTCTCTTCCCTCCCTTCGTGCCTCCGTGCCTCTTTTCCCCTCTCCTCCCGCCCCCGCTATAATCTCCCCCATGAATGAGTCTCTAAGCCTGTCCGTCCGCCCGCGTCGCCTTCGCCTTCAGCCTCAGCTTCGCCAGATGCTCCAGCGCGTCTCCCTCCGCCCCAGCGACCTCATCGCCCCCATCTTCGTCTGCGAAGGCAAGAACGTCCGCCGGGAAGTCTCTTCCATGCCCGGCGTCTTCCAGTGGTCCCTCGACCTCGCCCTTCCTTATCTGACCCACCTCGCCGAGTCCGGCGTCAAGTCCTACCTCGTCTTCGGCGTCATCGATCGCTCCAAGAAAGACTCCCTCGGCTCGCCCGCTCTCGATGAAAACAACATCGTCTGCCAACTCCTCCGTGCCGCCCAATCCGCCAAGCTCCCCATGGTTGGCATTACCGATCTCTGCTTCTGTGAATACACCGACCATGGCCATTGTGGCCCCCTCACCGACGACCACTCCACCGTCCGCAACGACGAAACCGTTCACCGCCTCGTCCGCCAGGCCATCAACCACGCCAAGGCCGGTGCCGCTGTCATCGCCCCCAGTGGCATGATGGACGGCACCATCGGCGCCCTCCGCCAGGGCCTCGACGCCGCTGGCTTCCCCGACGTCGCCCTCCTCTCCTACGCCGTCAAATACGCCTCCGCCTTCTATGGCCCCTTCCGTGACGCCGCCGATTCCGCCCCCGCCTTCGGCGACCGCCGCTCCTACCAGATGGACCCCGCCCGAGGTCTCGACGAAGCCCTCCTTGAAACCCAACTCGACATCGAGCAAGGTGCCGATATGGTCATGGTCAAACCCGCCGGCCCCTATCTCGACGTCCTCGCCGCCGTCCGCCAGAGGGTCCGCGTTCCCGTCGTCGCTTATCAAGTCAGCGGCGAGTATTCCATGCTCGAAGCCGCCTTCCGCAACAATTGGCTCGACCGCAACCGCGCCATCCTCGAATCCCTGATCTCCATCAAACGCGCCGGCGCCGACCTGATCATCTCCTACTACGCCGACCAGATCGCCAGGATTCTTCCCCGGTGACCCCGCTCGTTCAATGGACCTCACGCTCCCGCGTACTACGTCATCCGCACTTAATTGACAATTATCAATTTGCAATTGTCAATTAAGTGCGGAAACGTCTCGTCTCTTTACTTGCTCGCACCATCACGATTCCTTCTCCGCTGCCCGTTTCCGGAAAAATGCAATCACCTCCCCAGCCGGCGCATTCGGATTCGCCAATTGCAGCGCCGCCTCCTCAAACGTCGTAGCCGCATCCTCCTCGGTTTTCTCCCCTTTGTCCTTGGGGTTTTCCACCGCCTTTTCGCAGGCCATCCAGAGCTTGATCATCTGCAGGAAGTCCCTGTGTTGATCTTTGGCTTGTTCGTTCGTCGACTGCTGGCCCACCTGGCGTGCGGCGGCCAACGTCCGCTCCAGCAGGTGCAGGCGGATCTCCCGCTTCAGCGCACTGGCCCGTTCGGCATACAGTTGTTGAAACCGTTTGCTCCTCAGCCAGCGATTCAGCCTCATCGGCTTGGGCCAGGCCGCGTCTCCCACAGCCACCTTGCCTTCACCGAACGCCTTCAGGAACCTCCTTTGCGCCTCACTTACGTCACGCATCGTCACCATACGCCCTCCAGTAACCACGCAGATGCCCCCTTCTTGACCGTTCCCCATTACCGGCTCGGCATTTTGCCGTTTCTTCCCACGTGATAATCACACACCGGATACCCCCAATCCTCCTCCCGCCTCTTCCTCCGCTCCCACAGGTAATACACCGGCCCATCTTCGCGCCGACGATCCGCCAGAATCCGCCGCATCCCCGCCCGTTCAAAAAACGGATGCGCCCGGCCCATCACCGCCATCGCTTCTACATAGCGCGTCTGGCCGTGATGAAGCACGCATTTCACCAGAGTTCCCGCCAATCCCAGCGACCGGAATGTCGGATGCACCGCCACCCGCGAAATCGTCCGGATATGTCGGTTCACAAACCGAATCCGCTGCCGCCCCGACAGCCTCCCCAAACCCAATGCCCCCTCTCGTTGATACGACGCCAGTGTCGGATACGACACGACTGCTACCGCCACCACCCTCGCTTCCCCATCTTCCGCCACGTACCGCACCGTCCACACCTCCGCCCACGTCGCTGGCCGCTTCGGGCGATAGTGAAAACGTTCCAGCTTTTCGTAATCCCCCCGACTTCCCCGCGACAACTCCAGCCTCCCCGGCAAAAAACTCGGAATCCGATACACCGGCCACCACCCTCGCTCCTTCTCTCCCTTCGTGTCCCTGCGCCTCCGTGCCTTCGTGCCTGTTCTGCTATTCATCTTCCCTCCCAACCTCGCACCGCCCAAAATCACACTTCATCACCCGACTTGGCCGCAGCGCCTCCACCAAATCCTCGCGACAACTCGCCACCATCGCACACAACCCCTCATTCTCATCCACCGCTCGCCGCAGCGCCCTCGCCACAATCAACGCCGTTACCCGATCCAGAATCCCCCCAAACTCATCCGCCACAATGCACACCCCGCGTCCTCCTGCCCCCTCTCCCCTCACCCCTGACCCCCGCCTCTTCTCTGCTTCCGCGAGAACCCGTGCCCGATGCACCGCTATCGCCAACCCCAACCGCCACCGCTGCCCATCCGACAACTCTCTTGGCCTGAGCAAATAGCTATGCGCCTCTCCCAACCCCACCCGCGACAGCATCTGCAGCCCCTCTTCCAGCGGCACATCCTCAAACAGCTCCGCCAGCGTCTTCTCCGGAATCCTCAGCCGATCCAGATCCACCCGCCATCGTCCCGGAATCCGCGCCCGACAACGCCGAAGCAGTGTTGATTTCCCCGCCCCCGACGCCCCCGTAATCAACACAATCTCCCCCACCTTCGGCAACACCACCTCCTCCCCGCCTCCTCTCCACCCGCTTCTCCGCCCCTCCACCCCAAACCACCTCTTCACCATCTCCACCCTCTTCGACCCTCGCATACCCGCACCTCCCATCCCCCGTCTTCCCTCAATTGAAAACTGACAATTGGCAATTTTTAACTGTCAATTAAGCGCTGCCCCCCCTCCTTCGCCGTCTCCTCACCCGCTCTAACTGTGGCATGGGCGGCCCGCCCATGTAGCTCCCATAGTGCCTCTCCCCCTTTGCCAGGCCACTCCCCATTCCGACAATCTATCGGCGTCCCTCTGCGTCCCATCTGTGGCAATAGAACGTAGCATGGGCATCTTGCCCATGCGCTTTCTATCTGCGTTTATCCGCGTTAATCTGCGGCTCCTTCGTGTAGATTCGTGCGGATTCGTGGGCTCCCCTCCCCAACCCTCGCCGCGTTAATCCGCCCCCTCCTCCAACCTCTTCACCGATTCCGCCACCCACACCCGCTGCGCCATCCGCGCCCATCCCCGGATGTAATCGATCATCGACCGGGCCTCCTCCACGCTGATCCGCATCTCCTTGGCAATCTCCCGGATCGCCTTCCCCTGCACGAAATGCGCCAGCCCCACCGCCCGATGTTCCTCCGGCAAGTCCACCGGAAAATCAATCAACGCCGCCACCACCGGATCCCGCAACCGTTGCAGCAGCCGCTTCACCCGCCGACACGTCTCTCCCGCCGACCGCCCAAACAACGTCCCCAACTGCCGGAACCCATGTTGTCCCTCCAGCGCCAATCGCAGCAGATTCTGATCCGTGGTCGGCAGATACTCCGCCCGCCGCAGCACCACCTGATACGTTCGCAGCGTCCTCACGTCTCCATGCCACTTCCGCCGTCCCCACCCCCCCCCGCCCACCCAACATGCCCCCCCCCCATCCACGCCCCCCCATGCCACCCCCCCACCCCTTACCAAATAGCCCCACACCCC